>CAXMSR010000001.1:0-37037 GCA_964195725.1 uncultured Kiloniellaceae bacterium
GTGACGCCCCAAAAAAGGGCGATCGAAAGCCGGGCCGCTCACTGCCGACAAATCACCGCACCGCCAGCAGCTGCATAGAGATAGATCGCTACGGCATGGATCGACTTCAGCGCAGGCGACGACATAGGGATGTCAGTGTTCTCCCTCGACGGCAACGCTTTTGTGCCCCATTAAAAACCAAAACACCGCAAGTCGGGCACCTCTCCCAAAAACAATAATAGCAAAACAAAAGGGGTTACAGCCAACAGGCGTAACCCCTTTTGTATATTTGGTGCTCGGAGCGAGAATCGAAACCCTTAGCTCCGCGAAAAGTTCCTCTACTCTCTGGTAAGCATCGCCGAGGCGATGCTGAAAGTGCGAGTTCTCATCCGCGCCGACAGGATAAATTAAAAAAGCCGCCCCTTTGGGACGGCATTTTTAATTTATGGTGCCCGGAGCGAGAATCGAACTCGCACAGCCTAGGGCCGAGGGATTTTAAGTCCCTTGTGTCTACCAGTTCCACCATCCGGGCACACATTTCACTTCTGAGCGCCGAATGATAGCACAGCTATTGGTGTCGGCGAAGTCTTACACGCGGCGCGGCTGAAAAACTCGCCCCGCCTTGCGCCTTACACTCTCACCAGCAGCACGGGGATGGGGGAACGCTGCATCACCCGCTGGGCGGTGGAGCCCAGGATGATCTCGGTCACCTTGGAGTGGGCGTGTGTGCCCATGACGATGACGTCGGCGCTTACCTCGTTGGCGACCCGCAGGATAGCCTCTTCGGGGCGGCCTTCGGTCACCCTCACCTCTGCAATGTGGCTACGGCTCTTGACGTGCTTGGCGCAAAACTCTTCAAGCCTCATCGAGAGAAGCTCGTGGACTTCGCGCTCGGTTTCACGCCGCATCTCTTCGGCCTGGCCTGCCGCCAGGATAGTGTCGATCATGGCGCGCCCGGTGGGGTTCATCGGCTCTATGGCGTTTACCACCGTCACTTCTCCGTCGTAGCGCTCGGCAAGGCTTAGGGCGTAGCCAAAGACTTTGGGCGCGTTGGGGCCAAGGCCGGTGGCAAAAAGTATCTTCTTCATTTCCGGCAGCATTGTTTTCTCCTCTGGGTGCAGACCGTTGCGGTGTAGTGAGGATACCACACGGGCGAAATATTGCGATTGCTTAACAATACCTGAAATTAATTACCGCTGAATAATGTCCGATGACGGCGGCGCTACTCCACACGGAAGTGAAAGAGCTTTAATCCCCTGTCGGGCTCGCTCTCGGGAAAGTCGTCCGGCGGTGCCCCGAAAGTTCTCACAAGAGCCGCGTCGGGCAGCTCATTGGCGAAGACCCCCGTTATAAACGATGGCGGCAGAGTTGGAGAGTTCAGGGCGGCCAGGATGTCGCAGCCGGGGGCGGCGAGCGGAGCCAACTTTCGCACGAGGCGCGGCCAGTCCTTTACCGCGCCAAAGCTTGCGCCCTGCTGTTCGGGGGGGTCTACGATTATAAGGTCGAAAGGGCCCAGGCGCTGAAGTTTGCCGAAAGATTTGAAGAGATCGTGGGGCAGAAAAGAGGCTCGTCTCAGCTCAAGCGCGTTGAGCTCGTGGTTGACGCGTCCCGACTTTAACGCGCCCCGGTTCATGTCGAGGTTTACCACATGGTGCGCCCCGCCAATCAGTGCTGTCACCGAAAAAGAGCAGGTGTAGCAAAAAAGGTTCAGCACCCTGCGACCGGGGCAGAGCGTGCGCACCAGCGCGCGGCCAAGCGCCATGTCGAGAAAGAACCCCACGTTTTGCGACGCCCCCAGGCGCAGCTCGTACTTCAAGCCTTCTTCAACGGCGTAGACTTTTTCGGGAAGCACACCCCACACCGTCTCGCTCGGGGCGTTGGGCTGGTAGCGGCGCTGGACGACTACCGCCTCTAGTTTGTCACCCAAGACCGAGCAGAGCGTATCGATCAACCCCGCTACCAGCCGCTCGGCCTCTTTATCAAAGAGCACCGCGAGGGCCACCGGAGAGAACCAATCGACGGTGAGCGATTCGAGCCCGGAAAAGACCTTGCCGCGACCGTGAAAGAGCCGCCGCGACCGGCCTCCTTCAAGAGGTTCACCGGCCCCCAAGCCCGCCCGGCGGCCAAGCTCTCTTCGCAACGTCGCCGCAAGAGGAGCAGTATCTAGAAGGGGCATATTTGGGGACATCACACCCGGTGCATGTAGCGAAACACCTCGGCGTCCTGCACCCTCACGTCCAGCCCCATGTCATTTACCGCCGTGCTCAGCCGCTCGGTAAGCCCGGACAGCGGCATCGGACTGGTCACGCGGTCGGCCAGCATCGTCATGGCGAAGATCTCGCCACCGAGTATCTTCTGGTTGATGTCCTCGATATTAACGCCCGTCTCGGCCAGCACCGTGGCTATCTTGGCCACAATGCCCACCTGGTCGCGCCCGATGACGGTGATGACTATCTTCTTGTGCTGCACTTCGCTCATCTGTCTACTCCTTACAGGGCTAATTCTTTAAAATCTAATTCTTTAAAATCTAACCCTTCAGAATCTAACCCCTTGGAATCCAGCCCTTTAGCATCTAACCCTTTTGATCCAGCGGATAGCCGCGCGGGGTGACCATTCGCGAATTTACGCGACGGGTGGCCGAGTTGCCCACGATCACCACGCTCATCATGTCCACCTCGCACTGCGCCGCCTCGGCCAGGGTGGTCAGGATAACCTGTTGCCCTTCGCGAAGCGCGTTGCGCACTATCCCCACGGGGATATCGCCCGAGCGGTTGCGCCCCAGAATTTCGCAAGCGCGGTTCAAGTGTGTGACCCGCTTTTTGCTGCGCGGATTGTAGATAGCCACCACAAAGTCACCGTGGGCGGCTCCTTCGAGCCGCTTTTCTATCACCTCCCACGGTGTAAGCAGGTCCGACAGGATTATCACGGCGAAATCGGTCATGAGCGGCGCGCCCAGCACCGAGGCCGCAGCCGACGCCGCAGTCACACCGGGCACCACCTCTACCTCCACCGTGCCTTCGGGGTCGTGTGCCTCCAACAGCTCCAGCACCAGCCCGGCCATCCCGTAGACCCCGGCGTCGCCGGTAGAGACCACCGCGACGTCGCGCCCGGCCAGCGCCAGCTCTACCGCGCTCTTGCAGCGGTCTATCTCGCGGGTCATGCCGGTGGAGACGATCTCTTTGCCCTCTACCAGCTCCCCCAGAAGGTCGATGTAGTAGGTGTACCCCACCACCGTATCTGCCCTCTTTATAGCTTCAACCGCGCGGCCGGTGAAATGCTCGCTGCCGCCCGGCCCGATGCCGACTACAAAAATCATTATTGCACTCCCGGCGCGATAAGCGCCAAAGCCGCAGTCCAGATTCCCTGCGATTTTTTCTCCATAATAAGCCGCCCACCGCTCCCCGCAGCGACGAGCGCCGAAGCCTCGCACACGCTCTGGGTGCCCACGGCCAGCGCCACGCGCGCCGAGGGGTTGGGCACCTCTACTTCTTTTAATTTATCGCCGGAGTAGGTGACGAACTCCACCCCCAGCCTTTTTGACAACTCCAGCAGCGCGGGCTCTTCTGCTTTGGCGTCCACGCTGGCGAGAACCTGCACGCTCTTGGGCGAATACCCCGCCTCGGCGACGGCCCCCAGCACCCCGGCGCACACACCCTCTACGTCGGCCTCGCGCCTGCACCCCGCCCCCAGCGCCAGCACCTTGGGCCTTATTATCAGCGCGTCCCCCAGCTCCAACGCGCGCGGCGTCAGGGCGATCCACGTCTGCCCCGCCTGCACCCTTTCGCGCTCGTCGGTGACGAGCGCTAGGTGCGGCAAGAGCGGCTCAACTTCGGGCCGGGCTCCAAGGAGCGGATCGACCCACAAATTTACCGGCTCACCATCGGCCCAGTTGGCGTTGACCCTGACCACGGCGCGGGGGTTCTCCAGTTCAAAGCCGCTGTCTCTGGCCCACACCTCGGCGGCGGGCCGCCCGGCGCTGTCGGTGGCGGTGGTTATAACCGCCTCGCCCCCAAGAGCTTTGGCGCTGCGCTGCGCCAACTCGTTGGCCCCCCCCAGGTGACCGGAGAGGAGCGACACCGCGTAGCGCCCTTCGGGGTCGAAGACCACCACTGCGGGATCCGTGGTCTTGTCCTCCAGCAGCGGCGCGATAGAGCGCACGGCTATTCCTGCGGCCATCACCAGAAGAAATCCTCCCGCGCCGTCGCCACCCTGCCACAGCTTTGCGATGATCTCGGCCACCGGGCACTCGAAGAGGTCGGCGTCTGCGACTGCGTCCTCAAGCCGCTTGGGAAGAAGAAGCGTCGCCCCCAACTCCCTGGAGACGAGCTGCGCCGTGCGCGCGCCCCGGCGGGTGAGCGCGATGGCGTAGAGGGGCGAGGGCGCTGCGCCCACGCTGCCGGTCACTACTGGCCGCCCTCTTTGGCTTTTTCGCCGCTCGAAGCCTTGCGATAGCCGTGGGAGAATTCAGGGTCGTAGAGCTTGGAGTATTCCGTCATCTTCAGCCCCAGGAGGCTGGGCCCCAGGGGCTCGCCCACCAGGATCATCGACTGGCGCTCAAAGCCCGCCTCCACCGTCTTGGCGGCGATGTCGGCCAACGTGCCCCCGACATGGCGCTGGTCGGGCCAGGAGGCGCGACAGACCACGGCGGCGGGGGTAGCGGCCTTGCGTCCGCCCTTAAGGCACGCCGCTACTACCTCGTCGATCCTGCTCACCGAGAGAAAGATGCAGAGCGTGGCGCCGGTGGCCGCCAACTTCTCGATCGATTCCGATTCGGGCACCGGGGTACGCCCGGCGATGCGGGTAAAGATCACCGTCTGGGTCTTTCCGGGCAGCGTCAGTTGGGTCTTCAGCGCGGCGGCAGAAGCAAAGGCGCTAGAGACGCCGGGGATGATGCGGCAGGTAACGCCCGCCTCCAAAAGCGGCTCAAGCTGCTCTTGAATCGCCCCGTAGAGCGCGGGGTCGCCGGTGTGCAGGCGCACCACTTTTTTGCCCGCAAGCGCCATCATGCAGACCTCGGTGGTCTCGTCGAGGTTCATGTCGGAGGTGTCGCGCACCAGTTCGGCATTGGGCGCGTACTTTATCAGCTCCGGATTTACCAGGCTCCCGGCGTAGAGCACCACGTCGGCGCTCCCGAGCGCTCTGTGCCCCGCCAGGGTTATCAGCTCCGGGTCGCCGGGGCCCGCCCCCACAAAGATCACTTCACCGCTCATTTTGTTTCCCCTGTTTCATGTCGAGCCATGCCCGACCTTAACTGTTAATTCAACCGTTAATTCAACCGTCAGCTGCGTCGTCTGCATCCCGTTCGATACAGATAATGCTCACCGGGTTTTGCGAAATCTTCATCGTGCCGGTGCCCACCTGCTTGGAGCGCGAACTCACTATCTCCGACCACGAGGCGCGCCAATCGCTAGTGGACGCAGCCCACTTTAGCGCCTCGTCAAAGGTCTCCTGCAAGACGGTAGTGATAACCACCTTGCCACCGGTCTTTAGCCTTCCGGCCACAAGATCCAGCACCTGGGCCAACATGCCCCCGCTGCCGCCGATAAAAACGCGGTCGGGGTCGGCCAAAGGCTCCAGCGCCTCTGGCGCGCCGCCCTCCACCGGTACCAGATTGGCGACCTTTAGCCGCTTGCGATTCTCGACGACGTGGCCAAACGCCTCGGCGTCGCGCTCGACGGCGTATACAGTGAGCGCCGGGGCCAAAAGCGCCGCCTCGATACCCACCGAGCCCGAGCCCGCGCCCACGTCCCACATAACGCCCTCTCGCGGCAGCAACAAGAGCCCCAGCGCCGCCGCCCGCACTTCGCGCTTGGTGATCCTGCCGCGCGGATGTGCAAAGAGCTCTTCAGGCAATCCCGGCCCTAGCGGGCGCGTGTCGGCGGCGTCATTTATTAGCACCACCACGTTCATCGACGAGCCCGTCCAAGCGGCAAAGTCCCCCACCGGGCCGCGCTCAACACTCTCGCCCGCCATCCCGATGTCGCTTACCACCGCCATCTCAAGGCTACCCCACCCAGCGTCGACGAGAAACCTCGCCACCTTTGCCGGGGTGTTCTTCTCGTCGGTCAAGAGCCCTATTTTGGGCGCGCCCAGCACCTTCGCCAATCCCGCAAAAGGTCTGCCGTGAAGGCTGGCAAAGCGCGCGTCGGACCACGAGACGCCGAGCATGGCGAACGCCGCCTGCATGGAAGAGACTGCGGGAATGACCTCCAGCTCTCCGGCGGGGAGTTTGCGACTCAGCAGCGTCGCTATACCGAAAAAGCCGGGGTCGCCGGAAGCGAGAAAGATCGCCTTCAGGGTCGGGTCGGCGGCTACACGGTTTACCGTTTCGCCCACCCTGCGCTCTACCCCCACCACTTCACCGGTGAAATTTTTTGCCAATACCATATGGCGCTTGGCGACGACGAGCAGATCGGCCCCCTTGAGCAGCGCCTCGGTCTTTGCGTCCAACACCTCGCAGCCGGGGGCCACCCCGGCGACAATTACGCGCGCGCTCATTTTTTATCCCCTTCGCCTACGTGAACCACCACCCGCGCAAGGCACTCTCCAGCATAGCCAAAAAGCACCGCCTGCACCTCGGTGCCGGGTTTGACCTTGCCGCGCATCCTCTCGGCTCCGCGCTCGGCGACCGTATGGGCGAGAAGCCAAAAGAGCCCCCGATCGCCGTCCTTTACGCGCTGGTATATCTCGCGCGCGGTGTTGGCGTCCAGCGCGCTGTCGCACTCTTTTGCCGCAAAGCCCGCCTGCAACATCAGCTTGCGCACCACGTTCAGATCGAGCCTGGAGTCGCGCACATGGGTGGCGAAGTGGCCTCCGGCCAGCTTGCAGAACTTGGCGAACTGGCCGACGATCACCGCGCCGAGTCCCCGCTCGGCGGTGGCGTCCAGCGCGTAGCCTACGTGGTCGCCCATCAACACGGCGGCGTTGTCGGCTAAATCCTTAAAGAGCTCTTGCCCCGAGCGCTCGCTGGTGCGCCCGAAAGCCAGGAGCGCGCGGGTAGCGCCGGAGATCTTCGCCATGTCCAGGCAGGCGTCGATGGTGGCAGTCCACGCAGCGGTGCTCATGGGGATGACGACGCCGGTGGTGCCGAGAATCGAGATTCCGCCGAGGATACCCAGCCGCGCGTTCATCGTCCGCTTGGCGCGCTCGGCCCCTTCGGGGGCGCTTATCACCACGCGAAAGGCACCTGGGCCGGTAAAGCCCGCTTCGCCGAGCGCCGCACGCACCGAAGCCTCTATCATCGACAGAGGTACAGGATTTATCGCGGCGGCTCCCACCGACGGGGCGAGGCCGGGCTTTGTCACTCTGCCCACGCCTTCGCCGCCAGTTATCTCCACAACTACAGGATCATTGATCCCGGTGGGCCGATCCCCGGCGGGCTCGGTGGGCTCGGTGTGGTCGATGTGGCACGCGCCCGGCACCTCGTCGAGCCGGGTAACCAAAGCGCGAATCTCCATGCCGTGAGTGGCGTCGGGGTCGTCACCGCCGTCCTTTATTACCCCACAGGAGGCCCAGCCGTCGCCGCCCTTGGAGCCGACTACCGCGATCGGCACCTCGGCAGCAGCTGCGCTGCCCCAGGGGAGCAGCAGCGTGATCCGTTCGGGAGCGGGGCCGTATAGAGAGGCCGTCGCCGCCTTTGCAGCGGCAGCCGCGCACGAACCGGTGGAGTAACCGCGACGAAGTTTGCCCTGTGACATTGAAACCACTAAACCTCTCCGGCGGCACCCTTGAAGAGCGCGTTTACCGAGGCGGCGGCCACGTTGGAGCCGCCTTTGTTGCCCTTGCAGCTTATCCAGTTGACGTCGGTGCGCTGCATGAGCGCGTCTTTTGATTCCGCCGCGCCGACAAAACCGACCACTACGCCGATTATAAGCTTGGGCTTGGCGACCCCCTCGTCCATCAGCTCCAGAAGGCGAAAGAGCGCCGTCGGGGCATTACCGAAGGCAAAGACCGCCTCGGGGTCCTGGCGCACTGCGCGCTCGATCGCGACGGCAGAGCGGGTCATCTCGCGCTCGCGCGCCTCACTGACCACTTCGGGGTCGTTAAGGCGGCACTGCACCTCGCAGCCAAAGCTGGCCGCGCGCACCTTGCTTACACCCGCGCGCACCATCTCGACGTCGGTGAAGATCGTGGCGCCGCCCTTTATCGCCTCGACCCCACGGGCGACGGCGTCGGGGCTCCACATCACCAGCTCGGAAAAGAGCGGGTCGCCGGTGGCGTGGATGACGCGCTTAACCAGCGCCACCTCGGCGGGGGTCAGCTGCTCCAGGTCTGCCAAATCTGCAATGAGGCGAAAGCTCTCACCCTCTATCTCTTCGGGAGCCAGCTCGTAGCCCCAGCGGCCCTTGAGGCCACCTTTTGCGTTGTCGTCTGTCATGTTTGATCAACCTTTCCTGCTCGCTCGGCCACGATGTCGGCCATCAGGGGATGAACACCCAGATGTTCGGCGAGGTTTATTTTAATCTGTGGATATTCGCTGCGAAGTTTAGCCACCAGCTCGGGGATGTCTTCGCGTACATGCGCCCCCTGATAGAGGAAGAAGGGCACTACTGTAAGCTGTGTAATCCCGCTCGTCGCCAGCTTCGCCACCGTCTCTTCAAGACCGGGGTCGGCCAATTGCAGGAAGGCGGGCTCTACCCTGACGCCCTCCATGCGCTCGGCGCACCAGCCAGCCACCGTCGTCAGCGGCGCGTTGGCGCTGACCACCCGGCTGCCGTGGCCAAGCAGGATAACGGCCTTTGCCTTATCGCTCATAATCTGTCTTCCATACGTGAGAGTTTAATCGCACTCTTTGAACCTTACAAAGACAATCTCCTGGATGCCGAAATATCCGGGCAACCTGACTGAACCGGTAAGATTTACACAGGAGGTTTACGGAGTCAAGCGCCAGTGTCGGAGGAAGAGTCTTCCGGCGGCTCCGGGCTGCGCACCAGCGGCATGGTGAAGTAGAAGGAAGCGCCCTCGCCCGGCGAGCTCTCTACCCAGATGTAGCCGCCAAAGCGTTCCACCAGGTCGCGCGATATCGCCAGCCCCAGGCCGGTGCCCAGCGCCTGCTTTTTGCCGGGCTCGCGAAGCTGCTTGTAGCGGTCAAATATCTGTCTGAGCATCGAACGCTCGATGCCCTCGCCCTCGTCTACCACCGCGAAGAGCGCAAACCCCCCTCTACGCCTCACGCTTATGGTTATGCGGCTCTTTTCAGGAGCGAACTTGGCGGCGTTGCCCAAAAGATTGGTCAGTATCTGCTGAAAGCGGTCGGTGTTGCACAATACCGGCGGCAGCCCCGGCTCGACCTCGGTCAAGACCTCCACCGCCTTGTCCACCACCAGCGGCGCGGTGGCTTCTATGGCGCGCCCCAGAGAGTCGGCGACGTCCACCGGCTCCAGATTAACCTCCAGCTCGCCCGCCTCTATCTTGGAGAGGTCGAGTAGCTCGTTGATCATCCTTGTCAACCGCTGGGCTTCGTCGTGGATGATCCCGGCGAATTTCTTGCGCCGCACCTCGTCGTCTACGTCGTAGCGCAGCAGTATCTCGGAAAAGGACTGGATCGAGGTCAGCGGGGTGCGCAATTCGTGGCTGACGGTGGAGAGAAATTCGGATTTTAGCCGGTCGATCTCGCGCAGCCTGTCGTTGGCCGCCTCTAGCTGTGCGGTGCGCTTTCGCACCTTCTCTTCCATCGACTGGCTGTAGGCGCGCACCTCTTGATAGAGCTCGGCGTTTACCACCGCCATCGCCATCTGGTTGGCCAGAGCGCAAAAGAGCGAGACGAATTCGTCGGTAAAGTGTACCGGCCCGTGGGTAGCGTAGGCCATGAGCACGCCGATGGGTTTGCGCTCGTGGATCATCGGCGCGTGGATAAACGCCCCTACCGGTATGAGTTTACGGAGCATCTCGAAGTGCGAAGAGGTGGGGGCGTCTTTCACGTCGCCCACCACCACCGGCTTGCCGTCGAGAAAGGCCCTGCCAAAGAGGGTGTCGCGGCTGGGGATGAGCCGGGTGGCGTCGGCGTACTCTTCGTCAAGCCCGATGCTGCTGCGCACCGCCAGCCTGCCCCGTGCGTCAAGCAGCCGCACGCCCAGATGGCTGAGGCCGAATTCGCTCTTTATCAACCGCAGGATCAGGTTCAGAAAGGCATCTACATCCATCGTGGTGGAAAGCGTGCGGGTGGCTTTGTGCAACACCGAGAGCTCGCGCACGCGGCGCTCCAGGTTCTCGCGGCTCTCGGCGAGGGTACGCGACACCGAGCCGAAGATGTCGAGGATCTCCACCGAGCGGCCCTTGGTCCAGGAGAGATAGCTCTGCACCAGCGCCCTCGCGTTTACCGCGCCGACTGCGCCGGAGAGCGCGCGTTCGGCGAGATCCACCATCTGCCGCGCCTCGGCGTTGGGCGGCAGCGTCTCCATCACCTCGGCGGCCTTGTCGGCCCCGATGAAGCGGGTCAGCAACCGCTCTACCTCTTCGCGCCCGACCCATTCCCTCGTCAATGGCGGCTCCGTGGGTTTCTCCACCGGGTCGCTACCCATCAGGCTTACCAGGATACAGCCGCCCAGGTTAAAAACGAGGCTCCACACCAGGGCGTGGCTCCAGGGGTCGAGCCCCTCCAGCCCCAGAAGCGCTTCGGGGCGAAGCCAAGAAAGACCCCACGGGCCGTTCTCCAGGATACCGGTGCCCAGCCAGCCCGACCGGGCGAAGCTTGGCAGCATCAGCGTGTAGCCCCACACCACGAACCCGGCGCTTAGCCCGGTTATGGCGCCTCTTCGGCGCATGCCGCTCCAGTACCCCCCCAGCCCCACCGCCGGGGCGAACTGAAAGACCGCGCTAAAGCTCAAGAGCCCGGTGCTCACCAGGGTGTGCGAGTCGCCTATCCAGCGGTAGGAGGCGTAGCCCAGAAAGATTACAAACGCTATCGCGGCCCGCTTTGTTCCCAGAAGCGGGCCGCTCAGCTCCTTTTCGCCGAAACGCTTGAATACGCTTGGCACGATCAGGTGGTTGTTGATGACGGTGGAGACCGCCACCGACGAGACGATGACCATCGAGGTCGCCGCTGAAAAACCGCCGAGAAAGGCGATGAACGCCATCGTGCGGTTACCCTGCTGGAGCGGAATGTTCAAGAGGAAGTAGTCGGCTCCCCCGCCCACCCCACCGAGCACCCCCACCAGCGCCACGGGTATGACCAGAAGGTTTATCAAAATGAGATAGAGCGGAAAGCCCCAGGCCGCGCGTTTGACGTGGCTCTCGGTCTGGTTTTCTACAACGATGACGTGAAACTGGCGGGGCAGGAGCACCACCGCCGAGGCGGAGAGGGTACAAAGGGTCAGCCACTCGCTCACCGAGGAGCCGCCCGGGCCGCCCAGAACAAAGAGCGAGGCGGTGCGCGGGTCGGCCAGCGCCTCGGTCACCACCTGGGTGAGCCCCCCGCCAACTCCCCAGGTGATGTAGACACCCAGCACGAGAAAGACGATGAGCTTCACCGCGCTCTCAAACGCCACCGCCACCACCAGCCCCTCGTGGCGCTCGGTCGGTGATAGTGAGCGCGCGCCAAAGAGCATGGCGAACGCGCTGAGGAACGCCGCCGCCCAGAACCCGACGTCGCCGGTGATGGTGGCGCCCGACTGCCAACCGGTTATCAACTCGAAGGTGTGGGCGATCGCCTTTAACTGGAGGCCGATGTAGGGGGTCACCCCCAGCACCAACATCAGCGCTGCGATGCGCCCCAGCGCCTGGCCGTGCCCTTTTTTCGCGCTGCCAAAAAGGACATCGAGAAGATCGGGGATGTTGGTTACGCCATTTTCGCGGCAGTAGGAGATGAGCTTGGACAAGAGCGTGGGAGCCATGAGGAAGATGAGGGTCGGCCCGATGTAGATCGCCAGAAAGTCGACACCGCGCGTCGCAGCGCGGCCCACCGAGCCGTAGAAGGTCCACGTCGTGCAGTAAACGGCGATGGACAGCGTGTAGACCCAGGGGTTGTCGGCGATGGAGACCGAGCGCTTGCGGCGGATCGATTCCGTTACGTGCGCCAGGGCAAAGAGCCCCGAGACGTAGAGGAGACAGAAAAATGCCGTCCATAAGACCACGACCACGCGACTACCTCTTTACGTCGTTGACAAAGGAGAGGGCCACCACAAACACCCACACCCCGAAGATGTAGAGCGGCACAAGGGGCCAACCACCCACCGTCTCCTGCCGATTGACGGCGACGATCAGCGGAGGCCCGAAGAGCACTAGCGAGAGCACCGTCAGCGCGGCAGTGCGCTGTGACTTTCTCTTCATCGGAGGCCTTCTCTATACAGTGACGGTTAAGCGTTCCCACCTTTTCCGGGAGCTGCGCCGTTATTTAGATAGCTATGCAAACAAACCTGAGCCTGGAAAAAACCCTTAGAACCGGGACGACTGCCACTTCAGAAGAAGCATTTTATCACAAAAACGCTTTGCATCCGCCAGCGTCGTCACACCCCTGTTTTCAAGTATCGGGATAAGCCTGACCAGTATCTCGGCGGTGGCGACGGCGTCGCCCAAGGAAGTGTGCCTGCCCACAATTTCAATCCCCATGCGCTCGGCCAGCGCGTCCAGCGAGTGCCCCACCAGGTCGCGGTGCGCGCCGTAGGAGAGAAAGAGGGTGTCCAGCACCGGGTTGGTCAGCACCGCAAGCTCCATCCCCTCGGTAGAAACCTCCAGCATCTTCATGTCAAAAGCGGCGTTGTGCGCCACCAGCACCGCGCTGCCCACCCACTCGTTGAACTGGGGCAGCACCTGCCGGATGGTGGGGGCGTCGGCGACCATCGATTGCTTTATGCCGTGAATCCTGATCGAGGACTCCGGTATGTGCATCTGTGGGTTCACCAGCGAGTGGAAGGTGTCCACCTTGAGCACCTTGCCGCCGCGCACCCTGACACCCGAGATGCTGATTATGCGGTCGCCCCCTGAGGGGTTTAGCCCGGTGGTCTCGGTGTCGAAGACGACCATCTCCAGCTCTCTTATGGGGGTGTCGAGCTGTGTTTGCGCCTCGACTCCCGGATGGGCGGCGAAGATATCGAAGTCGTAGAACTCTACCTGGTTGTCCACCAGCCTCGGCTCTTCGTTGTGGCCAGGCAGCACCGAGGCCTTGGTCATCGCCAGCCGCACCTCCAGGCCGTCTTCCACCTGCCGGGCCCAGAGCGCGGCGCGGTTGTTGCGCACCACCACCTTTAACGGCACGCTCTCTTCATTGGTCTGCTCCAGGATGATCTTGTCGAGCTCCGAGGGGTCGGCGTCTACTCGGCCGGTGAGCTTGTAGGTGAACACCACCGAGTCTTCCTCGACCTCAAGGCGCACCTCCAGGGGAATGAAGCCGTCGGATTTCTTTATCACCCACCGCAGCACCGCACAAAGCGCGGTGAGCCAGCCAAACGGCTCTACCGCCACCAGCGGCACCGGGGTATCGGGGATGTCTACCTTGCCAAAAAGCCCCGGTTCGAGCTTCAGGGAATCTTCCAGCAGCATCTTTGGGTCTACCGGCTGGATGGGCCAGCGGACAAACTGAAAATCGGGCGAGGTGCGCTCCAGCTCGTCGAGCACTCCAACGGTGCGTTCGGCCTCTTCGGCCAGCGCCTTCATGAACGCCGCCTGACGGTCGGGGTCGAGATCACAGCGGCGAGAGAGGATGTCGATCATCGAGCGGATCGTCGATACCGGCCCCTTTAGCTTGGCTGGCAGCTCGCGCAGGACGTGTTCAGCCTCACGTTCGCGGTTGGCCTCTTCGGTGATGTCGCGCAGCAGCAGCAGGTACCCGGCGCGCTCCCCCTCGGTGTCGGGGATCGCCGAGATGACGCCGCGAAGCAGCCTCGCCCCCTCTTTGCAGGGAAAGATTATCCGCTCTACCGCTTCTCCGCCCGCGTCCCACGCTTCGCGCACGCGGCGTATGTAGTAGTCGAGCCGCGTGGCGGGCAATAGCCTGCCCAGCGGCGCGCCGATGCCCGAGACGGGCCCGGTGGAGAGCATCGTCTTTGCACGGGGGTTCATCAAGAGCACCTTGGTCTCTTCGTTTATCAGCACCACGGCGTCGCCCATGGTGCGAAGCAGCATCGCAAGGTGGTTGCGCTCGTCTTCGAGGTCGTGGTTTATCCGCACCACGCGCTCTTCGAGCTCGCCGTAGGAGTTTTGCAACGATTCGGCCATGTGGTTGAACTCGTGCGCCAGCTGCTCCAGTTCGTCGCCGGTGTCCACGCTCAGCCGGTGCCCAAGATTGATGCGGGAGATGATCTCGGCGCCGTTCTTGATCGCCAGGATCGGTTTTGTGATGCCCCCGGTCACGCGCCACGCCAGCGCTATTACCGTGCAGATGAGGGCGAGGAGCAGCAAGAACACCTTGGTGGCGGCGGAGTTGAAATCGCTGAGAACCTGCTCTTCGCCGAGCAGTATCGCTATGCGCCAGTTGCCCGTGAGGTCCGGGTCGTTTTTACCGATCGGCACCTCGCCGACAAAGAGGGTGTTCTCCCCATCCTCCACGCGCTCCCAGCCGGCCACCCCCCACGCCGCCGTTGAAGGCATCGGCTCGACACCGCGCTCTGAGGTGGCCAGGATGCCTGCGGGCGATTGCAGCGTGGCCGCGCTATAGTGGCCAAGCCGGTAGCCCCTCACCCCCTCGAAGATGAAGTCGGGGGAGAAGTCTACGCGCAGCACCCCCAACACCTCGCCCCGGGGCGAGCTAATGTGGCGGCGGATGATGATGTTGCCGAAGTCTTCGAGGGTTATCTCCCGCGCGGCGGGCATCGTCCCCTGCTCTCTTTTTTCGATACTTATCGCCATCGCGAGGGGTTGGTGGCGTAGCGCCGAGGCAAAAAGCCCGGTCGGGTAGGGCTGGCCGTCGAGCAGATGCACCACTACCTCTTGCTCGCCTGCGATGGACAGAGACCACCGGTCCATGCGCGCAAGCTCGCTCTCGACAGAGCCGCCCAGGTAGGTGGCCTCTTCCACAAGCGAAGTACCGGCCAGCTCGACGACATCTGTGCGGGCGACGTGGTAGAGCGCTATCATCGAGAGGACGAAGGGCAGGAGGATCAACGCCGCAAAGGTAGCGGTTACGCGCACCTTGAGGCGCTTAAAAAGCGGGATGGTGGTCGTAGTGATGTCGGGGGTGCTCAATTTTTCAGGAGTGACCGGATGGCTTCAAAGAGCTCGGCGGTCTGGAAGGGTTTGGTCACGTACGCGTCGGCCCCCGTCTCAAGCCCCTTCTTGCGCTCAAGCGACTGGCCCTTGGCGGTCAACATCACCACCTTGGGCGCGTCGGGCTGAGCCTTTAAAATACGGCACACCTCGTAGCCGTCTTTTCGGGGCATCGCCACATCCAGAAGCACCAGATCGGGCTTAAACTCCTCTGCCACCACCAGAGCTTCTTCGCCGTCCGAGGCCGTACGCACCTCGAAATCCTCCTCTTCGAGAATGAATTCCAGAGAGAGTAAGATGTTTGGCTCGTCATCCACAGCGAGAATCTTGAACTCGGACATCTAGCAGACCTCTTCGATTCCCCAGGCAAAAAGCGTTCTACACATGCAACGACGCTTTCTGCGGGAATTTAATTTACTCAAGCCAACCCTCGTACAGCACTCTATGAAACCACATTTCGCAGTTAATTTCCAGAAAGCAAACCACAACCCCCTCCACCGGTTGACACCCATTAAATAATGCCCGTACCATTGGCCCATGCAAACACCGAGCTATTACGACAGACGACGAAAAACACGGCGCATCAACCTCTTCACCAAGCCCCGGCTGGCGCTGTGGGCGGCGGCACTGGTAGCGGCAATAGCGCTGGGGTCTGCCATCTCCGAACGGGCTGAGGAGCGCGCGCTCATGCAGGGCGAAGAGACCTCCCAAAAAGTAGCCGCGCTCTTGGCTGCCGCCAGAACCGAGACGACAGGCGGGCAAGAGAGCGACGAAGCCGAAAAACAGGGCCGCAGAAAGAGCGCACGCGCCAACCTGGAAAAAGCCCTGGGGCTCATGCGCGGCAACGACTTACTGGAGAGTCACCCCGCCTACATCGCCGCCTTGAGTGACCTGGCCGCCGTCATCCTGGCAGAGACCGGCCCAACCGCAAGCGAGCTGCAAGCCGCGATAAAACTCCTCGACGAAGCCTGGGGAAGAGCCAACGACAAGATCGGCGGAGAGGTCCAAATCGTAGCCGCCGACAAAAAGCTCCGCGCCCGCATAGCCCGTGACAGGGGGCTAGCCGAGCTTTTGGCCGACAACCCCGCAGAAGCACGAAAGTGGTACGAAACCGCGAAAGAGCTGGGGGCGCAAGACAGGGTCATCATTGAGAGGCTGGAGCTGCTGGACAATCTAGAACGGTGGAACAAGCAGTAAAAGCGGTGGGACAAGCAGTAAACCTGAAATCAACCAAAGCCACAAAAATGGAGCATAAATGACTAGCGAAACACAGATTAAAGTCCGTGGTTACCACCTGGACGTCTACGGCCACGTCAACAACGCCAGATATCTGGAATTTCTGGAAGAAGGGCGCTGGCAAGCCTTCGAAGAACAAGGCAGCTTCGACGCCCTCACAAAAGCAGGGCTGGGTTTCTCCGTCGTCAACATCAACATCAACTACCGGCGCCCGGCGCTTCTGGGCGACGTGCTCGCAATCGAAACCTCGCTAAAATCAATCAGCAACAAGAGCGCCATAATGCACCAAGTGGTGCGCCTTAGCGACACGACAAAAATCGTCGCCCAAGCCGACGTCACCTTCGTAATGGTCTCGTCTCAATCTGGCCGCGCCGTCGAGCTGAATGAGGCGCTTATGGAAAAGCTGGGGTTGGCGGGTATGCACGAAAGTGGCGCTGAATAGCGAACAGATTAGATATTAACTCCTTCGAGGAGCGTTAGCTCCGAGCCCGCCTCTGACTTGGCCTTTGACCCACCCTCCCCCGTTAGCACCCGAGTGAGCGAAGGCGAGCGCGCTTAGGCGCATGCGTGTCTGAGGCCGAAGGCCGAGTTTCATGCGCCTTGCGAGCCGCAGCGAACGCTTGCGCACGGGCGGGCGCTTTCGGGGTGCGCCCCAGCGGGACTTATTCCCGCGTTACCCGATATTTTTTAGTTTCAGGCACAGCCTGACAACTTCCAAAGGAGGGATCGCGTCATCCCTCCTTGGTCGCCAAGAGCCTCCGAAGGAGGCGTGGCGAAACGCCTTTGACGTTGATCTCGAATTTGACCCCGACCTTGACTCAAAACAAACAGAAAAAGCCCACCTGTATAAGGTGGGCTTCCGATCATCCTGACCACTTGGGGCAAAGCCCCACCCCAAAAAAGGCGGCAGCCCCCCCTAGTCTAACCCCATCGCCTTCTCCAGCCGCGCAACCTCGACTTCCAGCTCGGCGCGCTCGGCGTCGCCGAGCCCCCCTCTCTCCAGCTTGCGCTTTAGCCCCATCAGCCGCATCTCTTCGCGGTAGTCGGAGCAGCCGTAGTTTTTGCTGACACCTTTGCTGGAGCCGCTCATGCGCCCTGCTCAATGATCTTCAGGATCGCTTCGATGTCGAGGCACTCTGCCAAGAGCGCGGCGAGTTTTTCGTAGCCCTCTTCTTTTTTGGCGGCGAACGATTGCGTCTGGACGTGGTGGCCCCGGTGTTTTGCCAAGAGCGCGTGGCGAAAGTTGTCGTTGTCGAAGATGCCGTGCAGGTAGGTGCCCGCCACCGTGGCGTCGGGGCTCACCGCGCCGTCGCTGTGGAATTCGTCGCCCTCCATGCGACGCAGCTTCATCAGCGGCGTGGCGCCGCCCCCAAGGGTGGTGCGTCCCATGTGGATCTCGTAGCCATGCAGCTCTTCGCTGTCTTCGCTGTCTGCGCACCAGCCAAGCGCGCCGCGCTCGATCACGCCTCTGGAGAGCGCGGTGACTTTGTCGGTCTCCATCACCGGCTCGATGTCCAAGAGCCCCAGCCCCGCGATCTCGGGGGTCGAGCCCTCTACGGCGTCGGGGTCGCGCACTACTTTGCCCCGCATCTGGTAGCCGCCGCATACCCCTACTATGGAAGCGCCTCTCTGGTGCGCCGCCAGCACTTGGTCCGCCAGCCCCGCTTCGCGCAACGTCTTTAAGTCGTCGATGGTGTTTTTTGACCCGGGGAGGATGACGATGTCGGCGTCGCCAAGCTTGCCGCCCGGCCTGACAAAGTCGAGCACTACGCCCTCTTCGCCGAGGAAGGGGTCGAAATCGGTGAAGTTGGACATTCTGCGCGCCACCACCACCGCCACCCGCAGGGTGCCGGTGCCTTCAGCGTCGCCTGCGCTGTCAAAATGCAGGCCGTCTTCTTCTTGTATGAAGATGTCGGTGTACCACGGCACGGTACCGAGAAAGGGCTTGCCGGTGCGCTTGGAGATCGCCTCATATGCGGGGTCGAGAAGGGTTGCGTCGCCCCGGAATTTATTGATGATGAAGCCCTTGATTAATCGCGCCTCTTCGGGGGCGATCAGCTCCAGCGTGCCCACCAGGGAGGCGAAGACGCCGCCCTTGTTGATGTCGCCCACCAAGAGCACCGGCGCTTTGGCCTCCAGCGCAAAGCCCATGTTGGCGATGTCGCCCTCGCGCAGATTTATCTCGGCCGGGCTGCCCGCGCCCTCTATCAGGATGAGGTCGTGGCGGCTTTTGAGGCGATTGTAGCTGTCGAAGACGACTTCGCGCGCCTTGTGTTTGAACTCGTGGTACTGCACCGCCTTCATGTTGGAGTGAACCTTGCCCTGGAGGATGACCTGCGCGCCCACGTCGGTGGTGGGCTTTAAGAGCACCGGGTTCATGTCCACATGGGGGGCCAGCCGCGCGGCCTCGGCCTGCACCACCTGGGCGCGGCCCATCTCAGCCCCCTCGGCGGTAATGCAGGAGTTTAGCGCCATGTTCTGCGGTTTGAAGGGGGCGACGTCTACGCCGCGATTGGCCAAGAGCCTGCACAACCCCGCCACCAGCACCGATTTGCCTACATCGGAGCCGCACCCCTGTATCATTAACGATTGTGCCATAGTCATTTCAGATAATTTCCACTGTCAATACGGACGTTGCCCATTGGCCTCGCAGACGGCTAGAATGGAGTGATTAACCCACCCCAACCTACAAGAAGGCCGATAAATGGAAGAGAACGGACAGAACCAGCTCGAAGACGAGGCCGCACCAAGGCAGAACCCCACCCCCGAAGAGGAGGCACCGCCCCCCTTTAGCCGCAAGAAGAAGCTGGCCCACGCCGCGTTCTGGGTCGCAGCCTGCTACGTCACCTGGCTATTGTCGGTGAAGCTGATGATGTGGGTCACGGGTAACTAGCTGATCCGCAGTACTCCGGCCCTCTGCACCCCGGCCCTCCGGGCTACTCCGCTAGAAGGGGAGCGCGACGCCGAAATTTATGCCGAAGAAGCCATCGGAGTTGTCTCCCAGAATCGTACCCAGCTCAACTTCGCCGTAGAGCGCCAGTCCCGGCTTAATGTAATTTTTGTAGCCCACCACTGCGCTGGTTATCAACTCCAGATCGCTGTCGCTGTCTACCTTTACGATGCCCACCCCTGCCGTCACGCCTGCGTAGGCGGCGCTTACATCATTGATGGGGAAGAGGTAGATGGCCTCGGCCGCGCCGGTGTGCGCCGTGTCTCCGCCCAGGCCCGACTGGACTCTGGCACCCAGCAGCAGCAGATCGGTGTAGTAGATGTCGATGCGCCCCGTCAAGACCAACATAGTGTCGGCGTTTTCAAGGAATCTGCCGCCGAGAGACCCCGAAAACTCGACGTCGCCCTGCTTGGGCATTGCCGCCCAGGAGGTAACCGAAACGAGGACCAGAGCTGCCGCTACCAGAAGTTTCAAGGTTTTCATCGATCTTGCTCCTTTATGGTGAGACTTCGTGTGTAATTTCTACACTCAATATATTCCCCGTTGTCGTTGTACGCAAGCGCCTGATGTTCACACCGGGGGCGCCACCGCCTCTTGCGCTTCCTGCCTAATCACACCCGCAACCCTGCGGGCCCGTATCGACGCTTCACGTAAACCCCGGTCGGCGTCGCTGAGACAGATATGCGTAGAGCAGCGCGCCCACCAACAACGCCGCCGAGACAGTGCCCAAAAGCGCCGTCTCCTCGGCGTTTGCCGTCAGCGCCGCCACGGTGGCGGTCATCTCCAGCGAAGAGTACACCCAGTCGAGCGCCACCCCCATCGCCAGCGCGCTTAACGCAATCGAGGCGAGATAACGAAGCGAAGCACCCAGGCCCAAACTTTTTCCCACCGCTATCAGGGTGGCTACGTTGGTGGCAGGCCCCACCAGCAAAAAGACGAGCGCAGCACCGGGGCTAAGCCCCTTCAATATCAACGCGGCGGCCACCGGGGTAGACGCGGTGGCGCAGATATACATGGGAACCCCGGCCACAAGCATCACCAGCATAGCCACAAAGCCGCCGCCGAGCCCCGCTTCTAGCCACCCCTGCGGCACCAGCGCCGAGATAGCCCCGGCGGCCACGATCCCCACCGCCAGCCAGGGGGCGATCTCCCACAAAAGCTCCACAAAGCCGTATTTCAGACCCGCCGCCAAGCGCGCCGCCAAGCTCTCTTTATTCTTACCGGAGGAGACTTCTTCCCCGCAGCCCGCTTTTAAATCAGAAGCGGTGCCGATCTTTGAACCAGAATCGGAGGCGCAGCCGACTTTTAAATCAGAAGCGCAGCCTACCTCTGAAGCAGAATCGCAGGCGCAGCCGACCTTTGAACCGGAGGCGGGCGCCACCTCATCGCGGGTGCCCACCACCGTCTCTACCACCCCGGCTACCACCGCCGTTACCAGCGCCGAAAGGGGCCGCCACACCGTCATCAAGGGGTCCATCAGCGCGTAGGTCACCGCGATAGAGTCCACCCCCGTTTCCGGTGTGGAGATGAGAAACGACACCGTCGCACCCTTCGTCGCACCCTGCTTGCGAAGCCCCATCGCCGCAGGCAACACCCCGCACGAGCAGAGCGGCAGGGGTATCCCCCACA
Source organism: uncultured Kiloniellaceae bacterium (assembly GCA_964195725.1). Taxonomy (GTDB): domain Bacteria; phylum Desulfobacterota; class Deferrisomatia; order Deferrisomatales; family BM512; genus CAXMSR01. The sequence goes on from CAXMSR010000001.1 coordinate 20,933, forward strand.
GCGCGGCACGCACCACAGGGCCAAACCCCTTGCCCCCCAGATGCGCCCCCACGGCTTCGGTCGAGACAAAAGCCTGCACCAGCCCGGCGGCGGCAAACCCCAGAATCAACCAGGGCGCGGCCTCCACCAGCACCAGCCACGAGTGGGCCAGAACATTAATCGCTATTTCAACAACTGCTGCAAACATCGCTTCTATCGACCGCCTTCCTTGACATGCTCAAATCCCTGGGAGAAGAGCTGGGCTACATGCTCGTCGTCCAGGGCGTAAAAAACCATCTTCCCCTCGCGGCGCGAGCGCACCAGCCGGTGGGCCTTCAGCAGCCTTAAATGGTGCGAAATAGCGGCAGAGCTGACCCCGAAGAGCTCGGCCAGATCGCACACGCAGAGCCTGGCCCCGCTGCTGCCTTCGCCCTCGCCCCCGCCATCGGGAACAGTGCTGCCAAGCGCTAGCAAAATCCCGCTCCTCGTAGGGTCGCCCAGCACCTTGAAGAGCTCGGCCAAGCGCCCTAGCGGCGCGCCCTCAAGTGCCGCTCTCGCCTCACGGAGCGCTTCGGGGTGAAGCGCACTTTGCGTACAGACATCCAAATCGGCCCTCCTTCGCCCCGAATACCAACCCGCTACCGGAGCACGCTAATAACAATTCAACATGTGTTTAATTGTTCCAGCTTTCCACCCTCATGTCAACTACCCGCTAAACCCCTTGGCGGCCCTACGACGGATCACGGTCAGACCAGCGACAGAGATCTAAGCCGGAAGGTGTCCAAACCACCGCTGTGGGGTATCATCTATTCCTGTAGGGGTACTATTCAGCTCTCGGCAGGGTATTATCTGGCTAGAAGCAACTGAAAACCGGCTAGAGGCAACTTAAACAAACTGTGCGAGGCAAACATCTTGCGAATATCCCAGGCTGCGGCGGTTCTGCTCATTGCGCTGACTCTCGTGAGCTGCAAAGCCCTGACTGCAAACGTCGAGCACGCACCGCTGCCCCCTTCGCAGCCATCCACGGGGCTTAGCGTCCTCTTCGGCTCGGCCGAGCAGGAGCGGTACACCGTCCGCGAGGTTCCATTTTCGGCCGCTAACGCCTACCCGGCAAACGAGTGGTTCAGAGAAAAGCTGACGCAGTGGAGCGCCACTGCCCCCCTTGCAGCGACGGCAGCCGGGCCAGCCACCCTGCGCATAACCGTAAGAAACATCAACACCGACCTCGACGTTCTGGGCGAGGACGGCGTCGGCTCCTCCGGTGGAGTAGCTTTCGGCGCAGCCACCTACCCCACCTACGCCTCGATCCACAAAACAGTACACATCCACCTGACCGCTTCGCTGGAAAGACCCGGCACCCCACCCTGCGTACAAAAGTTCACCGGGCGGGCCACCGAACAGCGCGCGCTCTGGATTCCCCGTCACCCCTTCCACAGCGCCTACGATTTCGAACCGACATTTCACCGGGCCATCGACGACGCCATCAGGCAACTGGACGAGTGGAACTGCGGGGAGTAAGGGAGAGCAAAAACGGGCCAACAGCCGAAATGCCAAGAGGCACTGCCCCGCATCCAGCCATCCTCTACAGTACTCCCCTCCAGTATTGCTCTGACTACCTACTAGAAATCAGGCGACCTCTTTTGTCCTCTCCGGGCATGTGTGATAGAAGGGGGAGGCTTCAAACGCAAACTGGCGCGAACCGGCGATTTTGCCGAGATGGCTCCTTACCTCATAGTGACTAATGGACTTACTACTTCAAATCCTGGGGGGCGGCTGCTACCTCCTCAACAAAATCTTTTTCGCCCTCGCCGAGGGAAAGCGTGAAGCTGTAAAGAGAAGGCTCAAGCTCGTCGGCTGGGTCGTCTATATCCTCGGAGTACCGGCCTGGGTGATAATCCTGGTGGGTAAACACAACTGGATCGCCGCCGCTGTAGAGGCGGGCGGAGTGCCCGCCATGGTTTTCGGGCTTTTCAATGTGTACCACCGGGTAAAAAAGCCTAGAAGAAGCTTCGACATGCTGACGGCGATCTTCACCTATTGCGCGCTGATACTGGGCGTCGCCTACAGCGTCTACGACAACGGCGGAATCGGCGGCCTGTCCCAACTGTTGGAAATAGGCGTCGTGGTGGGCTTTCTCATGGGGAGCTACCTGCTCGCTAAAAACAACCTCAACGGCTGGCTCTTCTTCATGCTGATGAACGCCTCGATGGGGACGCTGATGTTGCATCAGGGCAAACCGCTGTTAGCGGTGCAGCAGCTGGTGTCGCTTGGGTTTGTGCTCTACGGCTTCAGGATCGCGACTCGGGAGAAGAGCGCGTCAAAACGGCTGGACACCAGAGCTGCTTAAAGCCGCTCTGGCACTTTGGCTCTGTCCCGTATGCCGCCTTTTGCACTGCCCACGCAGCACTCCCCTCCCCGGTCGATCAAGCCGTAAAGCGGCGAGCAAACGCCTTTGACATTGACCTCGGCTCCAAAACGACTAGAAACCCCCTCCCCTCTGGGTTATCATCCCCCCCATGACTGACACCGGTAATAAAAAGATCTTCGCTGAATTTTTCGAGTGCCCCTCCAGCCACTGGAAGCGCGACCTGTGCAAGCGGGTGGCCGAGCAGTACGCCGCAGGCGTCAGGGTCTATGTCTGGGCCGAGTCCCAGGCCGAGGCGTTTGAGCTCGACGAGCTCCTCTGGACCTTTGACGAGGGCTCGTTCATACCCCACTGCCTCTGGTCGAGCGAGGGCGGGGGCATCTGCGCCGATGCGGTGGCGGTGGGCTGGCTGCCCCAGAGCCCCAACGACGCCACGGTGCTGGTGGTAGCAGGCGCGCACGGCGAGGAGGAACTGCTGGAGTTTGGCGGCAGTTTTGGCCGCATACTCGATTTTGTCCCCACCCTGGACCAGCGGGCCAAGACCGCCGCACGCGCACGCTACAAGGCGCTCAACGGCGGGGGCTTTTCCATGCGCTTTCATCCCTCCGGGTAGCGCCCGAAACCGGGGTGTTACCTGCCAGACACCCGCCAGACGTTCACCATAAATCCGTCAGCCATCCGCCAGCTGTATCATCAGACGTTCACCAGACGTTCATCAGGCGTTCGCCAGACGTTCGCCTGATATAGCCCCGCCTTGACAGAACCGTAAATCGCCTGTATGTTGGTGAGGTTATTGACTATTTCAAGAACCCGACCCGTGGCGCTACACCACGACGAGACCCCATGATCATCGTCACCGATACGGAACTGGAAAATGAGTCGTTCGGCAGCTCGGTTGTCACCGTGGGCAACTTCGACGGGGTACATCTGGGCCACAAGGCGCTCGTCGCCCAAGCGGTAAAGCGGGCAAAGGAATTTCGCGCCATCGCGGCGGTCTACACTTTCGACCCCCATCCTCTCAGGCTCTTTAACCCGGCGCAGTGCCCGCCAACACTTACCGACTTTACGCGCAAAGCCGAGCTGCTCGAAGAGCTTGGGGCCGACGTGGTCGTGCGCGCGCGCTTTGACCGCGACTACGCGATGCGCCCGCCCAGCTGGTTTTCCCGGCATGTTCTGGGCGAGCGGCTTAACGCCGTCGAGGTCTGGATCGGCGAGGACTTCGTCTTCGGAAAAAACCGCACAGGCGACGTCCACACCCTGGCCGAAGAGGGCAAGGAGCTGGGCTACGGGGTTCACTGGCTGGGCGCGGTGACGATCGACGGCGAACGCATCTCCTCCACCCGTGTGCGCGAGGCGATCGCCGTAAAGAACTTCGCGCTGGCTAAAAGGCTTCTGGGCCGCTCCTATCTGCTTCACGGGGCGATCGTTCACGGCGAGGCGCGCGGACGCGGTCTGGGCTATCCCACCGCCAACCTCCTGGCGCACGAAGAGTGCCTGCCGCCGTCGGGCGTCTACGCAGGCTGGGCGTCGGTGCGCAATAAACGCTACATCGCCGCTATCAACGTGGGAGCCAACCCCACTTTCGGTGCCGAGAAGGTAACCGTCGAGGCACATCTGCTGGACTTTTCCGACGACCTCTACGGGCAGGCGATGACACTTGAGTTTGTCAAGCCCATCCGCTCCGAGATCGCCTTTGCCTCGCCCCGGGCGTTGGCAAAACAGATCGGGCTGGACGTCGTCGAGCTACGCCGGGTGATGGAGGCGCTGAAAAGATGAGCACCGCGACCGCAACTTTCTTGCGCAGCGCCATAAGCGCCAAGACGGCCCTCTACGGCGTGGTCGGCTCGCCGGTAAAGCACAGCCTTTCGCCCCGAATGCAGACGGCGGCCTTCGCGGCGTGTGGCATCGACGCCGTGTATCTGGCGTTTGAGGTCGCCCCCGAGGGTCTTGCCGAAGCGCTCGCAGGCGCGCGCGCCCTTGGGTTTGGCGGGCTAAACATCACGGTACCCCACAAAGAGGCGGCTTGGCGTCTGGCGACGGAGCTAGACGAGAGCGCACGCCTTTCCGGCGCGGCCAACACCCTTGTGCCCATCAAAGGCGGCTGGAGAGGCTACAACACCGACGCCACCGGCTTTGTCGAGGCGGTGCGCTTTGAGCTGGGCTTTGACCCGGCAGGCGCGCGCGTCGCGCTCATTGGAGCGGGTGGTGCCGCGCGGGCGGCGGTTGCAGGGATGGCGTTGGCCGGGGCTGGCAAAATACTGGTCGCCAACAGGTCATTTGAGCGCGCTGACGCTCTGGTCGCCGAGCTGTCGCGAGCGCTGGGCTCTTCGGCGATAGAGGCTGTGCTGCTGGATGAATTGCCGGAAAAACTAGAAGCAGGCGATCTGGTCGCCAGCGCCACGCCTCTGGGGCTCTACCCCGATGGCAGATGGCCGTGGGAGCTGCGCCGCTTTTCCAAGGGCGTAAAGTTCTACGACATGGCCTACGGCGAGCGCCCGACACCTCTGTGCACCGCAGCGCAGACCGCCGGTTTCGAGGCGGCGGCGGGCCAGAGGATGCTTTTGTGTCAGGGCGCGCAGGCCTTTCGCCTCTGGACCGGCCACGAGCCGCCTGTGGATGTGATGCAAAAAGCGCTCGCAAACGGCTAAAGCCGTTGAAAAAACATACTTTTATCCAAGACGCAGGCCCAGCGTCATGGTAAGCTCGGCGGTACACGGAGCACTAGATTAGGCGCGGTGTTTTTAATTTTGCACCCCTTGCGCAGAGAGAGCCCGCCTGATACGCGACAGTGAGGCGACGTAAAAACCCTAAAGTGGAGGTGGTATGTCAAGGAATATCGGGGATATTCTTGTAAGGGAAAAGGTCATCGAGCTGGCCGATCTCCAAAAGGCGCGCGACGACCAGCAGCGCAACGGCGGCCGCCTGGGCGAAGCCCTGGTGCGCATGAAGCTCATCAAGGAAGAAGACCTGGTCAAGGTTCTCTCGCGCCAGTACGGTGTGCCCCCGGTCGATCTGCCCAGCTACGACATAGACCCCGACGTCATCAGCCTCATCCCCGAGGACATGGTGCAAAAGTACCACCTCATACCGATCAACCGTGTAGGCTCCACCCTTATAGTCGCGGTGGAAGACCCCTCCAACATGTTCGCCATCGACGACATAAAGTTTCTCACCGGCTACAACGTCGAGGTGACGATCGCCTCGCCCTCCGCCATCAAAACCGCCATCGATAAATACTACGACCAGTCGGCCACGCTTCTGGACGTGATGAGCGATTTCAGTCTGGACGAGCTGGAGGTCGTCGCCGCTGACGAAGACGTCGACATCCGCGACCTGGAGAAAGAGGTCGATGACGCGCCGGTGGTAAAGCTCGTCAACATGATCCTGACCGCCGCCATCAAAAAGGGCGCCAGCGACATCCATCTCGAGCCCTATGAAAAGTCCTTTCGCGTCCGTTACCGCATCGACGGCGTCTTGTACGAAGAGATGAAGCCGCCGATGAAGCTGAAAAACGCGATCACCAGCCGCATAAAGATCATGGCCACCCTCGACATCGCCGAGCGGCGCTTGCCCCAGGACGGGCGCATCAAGCTAAAGCTTAGCCGCGACAACGACATGGACTTTCGCGTGTCGTCGCTGCCCACGCTCTTTGGCGAAAAGATAGTGCTTCGCCTGCTCGACAAATCCAACCTCCAGCTCGACATGACCAAGCTGGGCTTTGAGGAGAAGGCTCTGGCCGACTTTAAAGAGGCGATCTACCGCCCCTTCGGCATGGTGCTGGTCACCGGCCCCACCGGCTCGGGCAAGACCACCACGCTCTACAGCGCGCTTAGCGAGCTAAACACCACCGACACCAACATCTCTACCGCCGAAGACCCGGTGGAGTTTAACCTGATGGGCATCAATCAGGTGCAGATGCACGACGAGATCGGGCTCAACTTCGCAGCGGCGCTAAGGAGCTTTCTGCGCCAGGACCCCGACATCATCATGGTCGGCGAAATTCGCGACTTCGAGACCGCCGAGATAGGCATCAAGGCCGCGCTGACCGGCCACATGGTCCTCTCGACACTGCACACCAACGACGCGCCCAGCACGATCAACCGTCTTTTGAACATGGGTGTAGAGCCCTTCCTGGTGGCCTCGGCCACCAACCTGATCGTGGCACAGCGCCTGGCACGAAAGATCTGCACCGAGTGCAAGACCAGGGTAGAGGTTTCCGCGCAGGCGCTGGTAGATATGGGGGTCGATCCCGATCTGGCGACCTCCATGACCTGCTACCATGGCGAGGGGTGCCCGACCTGTAGCAATACCGGCTACAAGGGGCGCGTGGCCCTCTACGAGGTCATGCCGATAAGCGACGCCATAAAGGAGCTGATCCTCAACGGCGCTTCCTCCATGGAGATCAAGGAACAAGCGATTCGTGACGGCGTCAAGACGCTGCGCATGGCGGGCATAACCATGCTGGGCAATGGCGTTACAACGGTCGACGAGGTGGTGCGCGTCACCGCCAAGGATTAGTAGATAAAAAGAGAGCTAATTGAGTATAACTTTAACCTTACGCACTTAAACGCCCTGACGTTTCGCCCTTAAGCGGAGAGACTTCAGGTAGGTGCAGGAGGGGTGCCGTGGCCAATCTCCATCAACTACTCAAGACGATGATCGAGCGTGGAGCTTCCGATCTACACATAACCGCAGGCTCGCCACCCCAGGTGCGCATCGACGGCGTACTGGTTCCCCTCGATCTGCCCGCCATGACGCCACCCGAAACTAAGCTCATGTGCTACTCGGTCTTGACCGACGCGCAAAAGCACAGGTTCGAAGAAGAGAACGAGCTCGACCTCTCCTTCGGCGTCAAGGACCTCTCGCGTTTTCGCGCCAACATCTTCGTGCAGCGCGGCGCGGTGGCCGGTGCCTTTCGTACGATCCCCTTCAAAATCCTCTCTTTTGAAGAGCTGGGGCTGCCCCCCGTGGCTGAAGATCTGTCAAAGCGCCCACGCGGGCTCATCCTGGTCACCGGCCCCACCGGCTCGGGCAAATCAACGACACTGGCGTCGATCGTCGATAAGATCAACACTACGCGGCACGAGCACATAATCACCATCGAAGACCCGATAGAGTATCTGCATCCCCACAAAAAATGCCTGATAAACCAGCGCGAGGTACACGCAGACACCGACAGCTTCAAAACCGCGCTGCGCTACATCCTGCGCCAGGACCCCGACATCATCATGGTCGGCGAGATTCGCGACCTTGAGACGATCGAGGCCGCCCTTACCGTCTCTGAGACCGGGCACTTGGCACTGGCCACGCTGCACACCAACAGTGCTGTGCAGACGATCAACCGTATCATCGACGTCTTCCCCGCCCACCAGCAATCACAGGTGCGCGCGCAGCTCTCCTTTGTGCTGGAGGGGGTAATAAGCCAGATGCTCTTGCCAAAGGCCAGCGGCAAGGGGCGGGTGATGTGCTGCGAGGTTATGATACCGACCCCGGCTATCCGCAACCTTATACGCGAAGACAAGGTTCACCAGCTCTACTCGAACATGCAGATGGGCCAGGACAAGTTCCAGATGCAGACGATGAACCAGCACCTGCTGCATCTGCTAAACAAAAAACTGATAACTACCGATCTCGCGATGACGCGAAGCCACGACCCCGAAGAGCTTCGCCAGATGCTCAACCGTGGCGTTGTCGATGTAATGCAGGGACGAAAATCGGTTGGCCAGCGCACAAACGGAATATAACTCAGCACCCCGAAGATTAATCGGGTAACTGTTGACTGGATAAATACCTTTAGGGCAGGAGGAACTTGAAATGCCAAAATTTTCCTGGAAAGGGCGCACAAAAAGCGGCGCAATCCAAAAAGGGATTATAGAGGCCGTTGATCAAAACGCGGCCAACGCCCAGCTAACAGGCCAGGGCATCAGAGAGATCAAGCTCAACCGCAACTTCGAGATCAACATCCCTGGGCTAAAGCAGAGGGTAACAACCAAGGACATGGTCGTCTTCACCCGTCAGTTCGCCACGATGATCGACGCCGGGCTGCCGCTGGTGCAGTGTCTTGACATCCTCTCCAGCCAGCAGGACAACGCTACCTTCAAAGTTGTTTTGCTAAAGGTGAAAGAGGACGTAGAGTCGGGCTCGACCTTTGCCGACGCCCTGGCAAAGCACCCCAAAATCTTCGACCGTCTCTACGTAAACCTCGTAGCTGCGGGCGAGGTGGGCGGCATCCTCGACACCATCCTCAACAGATTAGCGGTCTACATTGAAAAAAAGATGGCGCTCGCCAAGAAGGTAAAGGGCGCCATGGTCTACCCCGCCACCGTCGTGTCCGTGGCCGTCATCGTCATCTCGATCATTCTCATCTGGGTCATCCCGGTCTTTCAACAGATGTTCTCGGGGGCGGGACAAGACCTCCCCATGCCCACGCAGATAGTAATAGCGCTAAGCGATTTCTTGAAGAGCTACTTTCTCTTCGTCATCCTCGGGTTCGTCGTCTTTGTGGGCATACTGCGCGCCATCTACCGGACAAACAAAGGACGCTACCTCTTTGACAAGATGTTCTTGCGGCTGCCGATTTTTGGCCCGCTGATTCGCAAGGTCGCCGTGGCCAAGTTCACCCGCACCCTTGGCACCCTGGTCAGCTCGGGCGTCCCCATCCTTGAGGGGCTGGACGTAGTGGCTAAAACCGCCGGCAACGTCATCATCGAAGCAGCTATCATGAAGACGCGCGAGTCGATCTCCGAGGGCCGCACCATAGCCGAGCCCCTGGCCGAAACAAACGTCTTCCCACCAATGGTAGTGCAGATGATCTCAGTGGGAGAAGCCACCGGTGCGCTTGACCAGATGCTCAACAAGATCGCCGACTTTTACGACGATGAAGTTGACGACGCGGTGAGCTCACTCACCGCAGCCATCGAACCGCTCTTGATGGTCGGCCTCGGCGGATCCATCGGTGCCATCATCATCGCCATGTATCTACCGATCTTCAGCATGGCTGGAACGATCGGCTAAAGAAAGGCTGACGAAATTTCGGCGATATCAGCCCGTCCACGACGGCTAAAGGGATACCTGGCCACCCGCACTGCTGTGCTTGTGGCGTTGATGTTCCTGTTAGCACTCTACCTCCTGCAATACGGAGGTCTCACGCACCCCTCTTACAAGTGGTTTTTCCTCTTGGCGGGGACGTCATTTGCCTTCACCCTCCTTTCGGCTTACGCCCTGAAGGCGGCTGTAGACGAGGGTAAGATTGCGCGCGCCCAGCCCCCCTTCGACATCCTCTGCGTAACCGCGCTCGTCTATCTGTCCGGCGGGTGGAGCTCGCCGCTGGTTTTTTTCTACGAGCTTGTGATCATCGGCGCGGCGGCGACCCTCTTCATGAAGGGCGCGCTGGTCACAGCGACGATAAGCGCCCTTGCCTACGGGATACTCACGGCTCTACAGTTTAACGGCCTGATCGGACAGATGAACCCCTTTCCGCTGGCCTCTGCGGCCAATACCAACCCATCCCTCAGTCTTGGTCTGCACATCATGGCGTTCTACGCGGTGGCGTTTCTCTCCTCGGCCCTTGCCGAAGAGGTCAAGCGCACCAGTATCCAGCTGGAAGCTGCGGAAGACGAAATTCAAGACCTTGAGCACCTGCAAGCTGCCATCCTAAGCTCGATGGGGATGGGGCTGGTGGCGCTGAACACCGAAAACCGCCTCATGTTCCAAAACCCGGTGGCCAAGGAGCTGCTCTCCAGGATTAACGCCAACGCCTTGGCAGCGGCCGAACTAAAACAAATCTTCGACCTCACCCCCGGGGGGCGGCGCGAAACCCTCGTCAAAGAGACCGACACGGTACTGGGATATTCCATTTCGCCGCTCTCCTCGCGCCACGGCGAAGAGATCGGGAAGATCCTCGCCTTTCAGGATCTGACCAACATCAAGGCGCTGGAAAAAGAGCTGCATCAGGCCGACCAGCTGGCGGCAGTGGGCAGGCTGGCGGCGGGGCTGGCCCATGAGATAAGAAACCCCCTGGCGAGCCTCTCGGGCTCGGTCCAGATGCTCTCCACTTCGCTAAAACCGGAGGAGTTGGATCGCAAAAAGCTCTTGGCGATCGTCTACCGTGAAACAGAGCGGCTAAACCACCTCGTGACCGATTTTCTGAGTTACGCCCGCCCCGGCGAGACGCGCAAGAGCCTTTTTGATCTTCACACCCTGATCGAAGAGTCGGGGCTCTTCTTCATGCAGGGCGAGGGGCGCGAACGCTTCAGCCTTGCAAACAAAATAGCCCCTGAAACGAGGATTGAAGCAGATCGCGAGCAGATCGCGCAGCTCATCTTGAACCTCTTTCGCAACAGCACCGAAGCAAAGCCGGGCAACGTAACCGTCACCATAAGCGGACGCGCAACAGGCAACGCGTATACCATAAAGATCGCAGACGACGGCCCCGGCTTTGCCCCCCAGATAGCGGCACGCGCTTTTGAACCCTTCTTCTCGGGCAAAGAGGGTGGCACAGGGCTGGGGTTGGCTTCGGTTCATCGCATAGCACAAAACCACCGGGGCACAGTACGCCTCGGTAAATCTTCAGGCGGCGGGGCGTTAATCACGCTTCGCTTGACAGTGGGTTGACCATGGAAAAAATCCTCATCATCGACGACGAGCGGAGTATGCGCGAGTTTCTGGAGCTCTTGCTAAAGCAGGAGGGCTATAAAACCGTCTGCTGCGCCAACGTAACCGAAGCAAAAAAACTCATCCCCACCGAACATTTCGACCTGCTCATCACCGACCTCAAGCTCCCGGACGGCAACGGACTGGAACTTCTGGCAGAGGCAAAAGAGCACGACCCCGACACCGAAGTTGTGGTAATCACGGCCTTTGGCACTACCCAGACCGCCGTAGAAGCGATGAAGCTGGGCGCTTATGATTACATCGTCAAGCCCTTCAAAATAGACCACATCCAGCTGATAGTGCGAAAAGCCCTTGAGAAGGGGGCGCTGGCGCGTGAAAACCGCGAACTCAAGCGCACCATCGAGGCCACGACCAGCTCCGGCGGCATCCTGAGCCAGTCGCCTCGCATGCACGAGATGATCAAGCTCATTGAGCGGGTCGCTCCCACGGGGGTGACGGTGCTGATTCAGGGCGACAGCGGCACAGGCAAAGAGCTGGTGGCCCAGCGCCTGCACAAAATGTCTGGCCGCAAGGGCAGGTTTGTGCCGGTCAACTGCTCGGCCATACCCGAAGGGTTGATCGAAAGCGAGCTCTTTGGTCATGTAAAGGGCAGCTTCACCGGGGCGTCGGTGGACAAGGCGGGGCTTTTTGAAGAGGCGCAGGGCGGCTCGATCTTCCTCGACGAGGTGACAGAGCTTCCCCTGCTGTTGCAGCCCAAACTTTTGCGCGCGCTGCAACAGCTGAAGATCAAGCGCGTCGGCGGCGTTCGCGAGATCGATCTGGACGTGCTCATCATCTCGGCTACCAACAAAGACATAGCCGAAGAGGTGCGCAAGAACCGCTTTCGCGAAGACCTCTACTATCGGCTAAACGTCGTAGTGGTGCAGCTGCCGCCGCTCAAAGAGCGCCGGGAAGACATCGCACTTCTGGCGACACATTTTCTGGAGAAGTACCGCCGCTCGTTTGGGCGCGACACAAAGGGGTTCTCGCCGCAGGTGCTAAAGTGCCTGGAGGCGCACGACTACCCCGGCAACGTGCGCGAGCTTGAGAACATCATCGAGCGGGCCGTGGCGCTGGAAACCTCTGAAGAGCTGACGATCCAGAGCCTGCCCGAACACGTAAGGCGCAACACCCCCTCGCCGACATCGCGCTCCGAAGATCTGACCGCACAGGGGCTCGATCTCGACGAGGTGTTAAAAAACACCGAGCTCGGCTATATCAACAGGGCTATGGAGTTGTGCGAGGGAAATAAGACCAGGGCGGCCAAGCTGCTGGGGATGAGCTTTCGCTCTTTTCGCTACCGGCTCGACAAGCTGGAGGGCGCAGAAGATACCGACGAAGGCTAAGCCGTGCGGCTCGCCAACCCCGGCCTTTTACATCCATCGGGGCTGTAGATTTTCATCTACGGCCTTTTACGGCAATCGTGTGCGACGCAGACTTCTAGCTAGCTGCCACCCCCGGGGGGAAGGTCAGCGCCGGGGCCTTCTGGAGCGTCGCCTCGGACGCCTTTTGCGCTCCGGAGTATCCGTAACCGTGGTAGTGCTGATGTTTTGCTCCGTAACATATTGCTCCCAAAAAGCGACGGCCTCGGCCAGCTCGTCACCAGCAGCGGCGCTCCACGCCTTCAACATACCGAGCGAGGCGCCAAATTCCTTCCTGCGAGCAAATTTACCCTTTGCGCGATAGCTCTTGCCCTTTGACAGACGATAAACGCCCAGGAGGAGCTCTTTCGCTTCGTGGCGTATGTGGGCGCTTATCTGGTAGCGCGTGCACACGCTCTTTACCAGCGGGAAGATCGCGTCTGACGCCTCTTCCAGCCCGGTGTTGGAGCCAAGCGGGCAAACCGAGGTCAGCGTCGGCAGGCAAAACGCTGCGATGTAGAGGTGCTCAGGGGGCTTTACGCCCTTGCGTGACTGCGCATCCAAAACCTCTACCAGCGTGCCCAGCCGCTCATCGGCGTCCAGCTCGGGGAAGAGGTATTTGAAGAGCCCCAGATGCTGAGTGCCCGTAAGCACCGCGCCGGTGATGCCGCGCTGCTCCATCTGGCGAAACTCTTCGCGCAGCCTCGCGCTGGAGGCGTTGGCGATAAGAGCGGCGTTTCGTTCTATCCCCTCCCATGTCAGCTCTTCGATCTCGAAATCGAGGCGCACGGCGAACTCGATCGCGCGCAGCATCCGCACCGGGTCTTCTTCAAAACGCTCGTCGGGCTCGCCGATCAGCCGCAGGACGCGATCGTCCAGATCAGCCAGGCCGCCGGTGTAGTCAACGATGGAAAAATCGGAGAGGTCGTAAAAAAGCGCGTTGAAGGTAAAATCTCGCCGCCAGGCGTCTTCTTCGACGGTGCCGAACGAAGACCCGGTCAGGTCGCGGTCATCGGGGTGCAGGTCATCATGATCGCTCTGCTCGCCGGTGCCGCGAAAGGTGGTGACCTCGATGATTTTATCGGGCTGACCTTTTTTGCGGAAATAGACGTGGGCGATGCGAAAGCGCCGACCGATGAGGCGGGAGTTTCGAAAGACGCGCTTTATCTGGCTGGGGCGCGCGTCGGTGCCGATGTCGAAATCCTTGGGCTGCCCCCCCAAGAGGATATCGCGCACCGCGCCGCCGACGAGGAAGGCCTGAAACCCTTCCCGTCTGAGCCTGCGTAGAATCCAAAGCGCGTCGGCATCGATGAGCGAGCGGCTTACGCAATGCTCGGGACGCTCCAGACGCACTACTTTTTTATCATATTTACTCATATTAGATACTTTCAATAGCCAAGGCGACGGCGTAACTTCTATCACGTTGTGAGCTTTTTTCGTAGAAAAAACTTAACATTCCCCCCTTTGGGGCACATCAAACGGAGATTATGTTATAATTTCCGGGTGACTTGTATTTCATTTATTGGGAGGAGACCGCATGTTTTCAAAAGTTTTTGCTCTAGTATTGACCGTTATCTTCATGGCGGCAGCGGCGGCGCTGCCCTTCGGCGCAGAGGGATGCGGCGCAGGCGAGTGCGTCGAGTGCCACTCGCTTTCAAAGGAGCAGGCCTCGCAATCGCTTGAGCCGCTAAAAGCCAACATCAACGTCGCCAAAGTGGAGATGAGCGAAGTACCGGGGCTGTGGAGCATCATAGTCGAGCGCGCCGACGGAATGAAGTTCCCCATCTTTCTGGACTTTTCGCTGAGCTACATAATACAGGGCGAAGCCCTGAAGATCGCCTCGCGCGAAAACATCACCAAGAATCAGATCATCGCCTTGAATCGCGTTGATACCTCGTCGATCCCGCTCGACGACGCGCTCGTTATCGGCGACCCAAATGCCAAGCACCGGATCATCGTCTTCGACGACCCGGAGTGCCCCTTCTGCAAAAAAATCCACGAAGCCATGCTGGAAACGGTGAAAACGCGGCCCGACTACGTCTTTTTCATCAAGATGTTGCCGCTTGAAATTCACCCCACCGCCTACGACAAGGCCAAGGCGATCATCTGCGAAAAGTCCGTCGAGCTTCTGGAGAAGAGCCTCAACGGCGAAGAGATCCCGGCGCCTACCTGCGAAACCGACCAGATAGAAAAAAACAGAGCGCTCGCCAAAAAGCTGCGCGTCCGCTCGACTCCTACACTTGTCTTCCCCGACGGGCGCGTCTTCCCCGGCTACAAAGCGCCTGAGAAGATAATTGAGTTGATGGAACACGACGACACCCTGAAAAATACCGACGCCAAGTAGGCAGCCGGGGCAAATGATCCACAGAGAGCAGTCACCCTGCACCCGGCAATGAGCGTAGCCCTGTGATCGCGGTGATCACAGGGCTACGCTCCGGCTGTGACTTGGGCTGTGACTTGCCCTCTCCCAAAAGCCATCCCCTGACCCCTTGCACGCGCAGAGTAAGGGTGTATCTTCGTGTTAGGTGCCTCATCCATCCTAAGCCGCATTGAGCGCTACTGATAAGGCACCTTACCCGCACCACCCACAGGGGATCGTTCAAAATGGCAGACTACCAATACGACGTGGCGATTCTGGGCGGCGGCGCAGCCGGGCTTACCGTAGCCTCGGGCGCAGCCCAGTTCGGCGCAAAGACGCTGCTAATTGAAAAGGCAGAGCTCCTCGGCGGCGATTGCCTGCACTACGGCTGCGTGCCCTCCAAGACCCTGATCCAGTCGGCGAAGGTCTGGTCGCTGGCGGCGCGCGCAAGCGAGTTCGGCCTACCGGGGCTGGAGCTGCCCCCCGTTGACCTGGGTGCGGTGATGGATCGCGTAAAAGAGGCGATCGAGACTATCCAGCCCCATGACTCGCCCGAGCGATTTTGCGAGCTCGGCGTCGAGGTGCGCTTTGGCGACGCCTCCTTCATCGACCCCCACACCGTAAAGCTCGCAGGCGAGACGATCAGCGCGAAAAGCTGGGTGATCGCCACCGGCTCGCGCCCGGCGCTGCCCCCGGTTGAAGGGCTGGCCGACACGCCCCACTGGACCAACGAGACGCTCTTTAAGCAGCGCAAGCTCCCCAAGCGCCTCCTCGTACTGGGGGGCGGGCCCATAGGGCTTGAGATGGCGCAAGCACTTGGGCGGCTGGGCTCCCGGGTGACAGTGGTGGAGTTTCTCGACCAGATCCTTGGCCCCGAAGACCCCGACATAGCGGCGCTGGTGGCTGAAAGGTTGACCGAAGAGGGCCTCAAACTCTACACCTCCACCAAGGCGCTTCGCGCGCGCAGCGCAGGGGGCAAAGTCTACCTCACCGTCTCCTCCTCCAGCGACGAGGGGGGCGACGAGCGCGAACTGGAAGCCGACGCGCTGCTGGTGGCCACGGGCCGACGTCCCAACATAGAGGGGCTGGGGCTGGAAAACGCAGGGGTCACCTTCACCGGCAAGGGGATACCCGCCGACGCGCGCATGCGCACCAACGTACGCCACATCTACGCCTGCGGCGACGTGAACGGCCAGCTGCCTTTCACCCACATCGCGGGGTACGAGGGCGGCATCGCGCTTACCAACATCGTCCTGCACCTGCCGCGAAAAGCCGACTACTCGAAGACCCCCTGGTGTACCTATCTCGACCCCGAGGTGGCGAGCGTAGGGCTAAACGAGAAGCGCGCCAAGGCGCAAGGTGTGGAGTACACGCTGCTCGAAGAGCACT
>CAXMSR010000002.1:0-26039 GCA_964195725.1 uncultured Kiloniellaceae bacterium
ACGCAAAACCTTTTGCTTGCAACACATGCACTAGGCCTAGGAGGGGTTTGGCTCGCTATATACCCCTACGAAGAAAGAATCGATGGGCTGCGCAGGCTACTAAATATTCCCGACCACCTTATTCCGCTCAATGTAATTGCAGTCGGCCATCCTGCAGGAGAGGCCCGACAGCCTGACCGTTATGATGGAGAGAAGGTAACCTGGAATAAATTTTGATATTTGAATTAGCGCTCTTTTTTATAAACCGCGCTCAGGCGTGTGAGAATCATTCCGACACTGTCAATAGAGGTGTTGTCTTTCCGGGGTGATAGACGCCATGGATTTGGCGAGATTTTTATTTGTTAGAGGACAAATATTGGCTGCTAGAGTGACTGCAAAGAAAAATTGGTTAGGCTTAAATCTCCTAACCCCTTGTTATATGAAGCCCCCAGGCAAGAGGTGACATTACTGCCATGGCTACATCGGCAGCACCGTCGGGCACCCCGTCTACCTTATGCAATTGTCGTGAGAATCTTTTAGTAGCCATCATGGGCATGTGGCACGTCAGTGAAGACGATCTGCGACGGGCGGCAAAGCAGCAAGAATTCTACCTTGCGAAGCTGTGAATTATTTCCGTAAGCACAATTTAGACGCAATAAAAAAAGCGGGACCACAAGTGTGATCCCGCTTTTATTTTAACTAGCTGCTAGTGCTAGGCTTTTAGCTGGAGGCGCCACCCGGATTTGAACCGGGGATAGAGGTTTTGCAGACCTCTGCCTTACCACTTGGCGATGGCGCCTTAAAGAGCGTTAGTTTTTACCTTTTTGCCGCCCCTGTGTCAAGGGGAACGCTGCCCCCAATTGCACTTTCAAAGCGCAGATCGTCGTAGTAGGCGGTGGCGGTGGCGCCCGTCTGGTCGGCGTCGGTCATGATCGCTATCGCGCTTATCTTTGGAGGGGAAGTTCCGAAGAGTTTTTTGTAGTCCTCGACGACGTTTCGCCGCTCGGTCACCCATTCTCCAGCCCTGTCGTTGCCGCTTTGCAGCGCCACCATTATCGACTTGGAGTAAAAGGTGCTGGGGAGCGATTCGCCTTTGGGCAGCTTGTTGGCCCAGATGTAGTTGATCGAGCGGGTAAAGAGCGGTATCCACCCCGGAAAGACGACATAGACGCGCGCCGGGTAATCATCCCTGCTCTTCACTCTGGCGTCACCGTCTTCAAATACCCCTTCGACCTTCCAGCGCCATACGAGAACAGGGAACTCGTCGAGCTCTAGCTTGAGCTTATACACCAGTCCCGAAGCGTTGCCCTCCGTATGGGCTTTGAGCACCCGGTTGTCGCCATCTCTTACCACCTCGTAGCTCGTCTCGCCCACGAAGCTTTTGATCTCCCACTTGGGGGAGAGTCCCGCCTCGAAGTCGTCGATTATTACGGAAGTGACGGGGGAGGAGGCGGAAGGGGAGGGTGGCGACGCGCTGTGGGCAGGTGTGGGGGGTGAGGCCAGCACGAGGGCCGTAAGAAAAAAAAGAAGGGGCACGCCAAGCGTGCCCCTTCCGGATACTTCCAGGTTAAACAGGCGCAAAAATCTAGCCCTTATCCAACCCGGCCAGCTGCTGGTAGAGCTTGATGCGGCTGGCGGTATGCGTTTTGGCGTCGGCCATCAGCTTGGCGGCGCGTTCGGGATTGATCTGCTTAAGCTGACGGTAGCGGGTCTCGCTGTAGGCGTAGTCCTCATAGGCGATTTTGATCTCGCCCGAGTCCAACTGGAGCGGGTTCTCCCCGGCGTCGCAGCGACGGGGGTCGAAGCGGTAGAGCGGCCAGTGGCCGGAATCGACCGCCATCTTCTGGTGCTCGTTGCCCTGCGCCAGATCAAAACCGTGTGCGATACAGTGGCTGTAAGCGATGACCAGCGACGAGCCGGTGTAGCTGTCGGCTTCGCGCAGCGCCTTGATCGTCTGCAACTCTTTTACGCCGCCCGCTACCTGGGCGGTGTAGATGCTGGAGTAGGTCATTGCGATCATGCCCAGATCTTTTTTGGGCACCGTCTTTCCGGCAGAGGCAAACTTTGCCGCCGCGCCCAGAGGCGTGGCCTTGGACTGCTGGCCGCCGGTGTTGGAGTAGACCTCGGTGTCCATCACCAGGATGTTGACGTTCTTGCCGGTGGCCAGGACGTGATCGAGGCCGCCGTAGCCGATGTCGTAGGCCCAGCCGTCTCCGCCGAGGATCCAGACGGATTTCTCGACGAGGTAGTCGGCGATATCATTAAGGCGTTTGGCCTCGCGGCTGGTGAGCCCTGCGAGCTTGCCCTTAAGGGTCTTGACCCGCTCGCGCTGGGCGTTGATGCCCTTGTCGGTGGTCTGGTCGGCTGCGAGGATCTCGGCCACCAGCGCGTCGCCTACATCAGCGGCGAGGTTCTGAATAAGCTCACGCGAGTATTCTTCGTGCTTGTCCAGCGCCAGACGAAAGCCCAGGCCGAACTCGGCGTTGTCTTCAAAGAGCGAGTTGGCCCACGCCGGCCCACGGCCCTGTGCGTTGGTGGTGTAGGGGGTTGTGGGCAGGTTGCCGCCGTAGATCGACGAGCACCCGGTGGCGTTCGCGATCAAGAGGCGGTCGCCAAAGAGCTGGGTGAGGAGCTTGACGTAAGGCGTTTCGCCACAACCGGCGCAGGCGCCGGAGAACTCGAAGAGCGGCTCGCGAAGCTGCGTGCCCTTGATGTCGTCTTTTAGCTCGGTGGGGTCGTTTAGCGGCAGCCCCAGGAAGAAGTCGAAGTTCTCGCGTTCGGCCTCTACGTGGTCGATGCGCGACTCCATGTTGATGGCTTTTTTGCCCTCGACCGCCTTGTTTTTGGCGGGGCAGGTCTCTACACACAGCGCACAGCCGGTGCAATCTTCGGCGGCCACCTGTACAGTCCACTTTTTGCCCGCGTTGGCCTTGCCCTTGGGGTCGATGGAGAGAAACGTCGCCGGAGCGCCCTTTAGGGCTTCGGCGTCGTAGAGATTTACGCGGATAGAGGCATGGGGGCAGGTAAACGAACACTTGCCGCACTGGATGCAGACCGCGGGGTCCCAGACCGGCACGTCGCGGGCGATGTTTCGTTTCTCCCACTTGGTGGTGCCCACCGGCCAGGTGCCGTCTACGCTAAACGCGCTCACCGGCAGCTCGTCACCTTTGCCCGCGATCATCATTCCGGTGACGTTCCGGACGAAATCGGGGGCGTCGTCAGAAACAGCCTTGGTCATCTCGCACGTCGAGGTTGCAACGTCGTGAACTTTTACCTCGTGCAGGTTTGCCAGGGTCTGGTCAACCGCGATGAAGTTCTTCTCGACGATCTCGGGGCCCTTGATGCCGTAGGTCTTCTCGATGGAAGCCTTGATCCTGTTGATCGCCTCTTCGCGCTCCAGTACGCCGGAGATGGCGAAAAAGCAGGTCTGCATGATCGTGTTGATGCGGCCGCCCATGCCGGTTTTTTCCGCCACGTCGCCAGCGTCGATCGTGAAGAACTTGAGCTTCTTGTCGATTATCTGCTGCTGCACCTGGCAGGGCAGGGCGTCCCACACCTTGTCGTGGGCGTAGGGCGAGTTCAATAGGAAGGTCGCGCCCTCTTGGGCAAACGCCAGCACGTCGAACTTTTCCATGAAGGTGTGGAGATGGCAGGCCACAAAGCTCGCCTTGTTGATCGTGTAGGTCGAGCGGATGGGGCGGGGGCCAAAGCGCAAGTGCGAGATGGTGGTGCCGCCCGACTTTTTGGAGTCGTAGACAAAATAACCCTGCGCGTAGTTGGGGGTCTCTTCGCCGATGATCTTGATCGAGTTCTTGTTCGCGCCCACGGTGCCGTCGGCCCCAAGGCCGTAGAACACTGCGCGCACAACGTCGTCGGTCTCGATGTCAAAATCCTGTTCGTAGGTGAGCGACAGGTTGGTCACGTCATCGGTGATGCCGATGGTGAAGGTCTGTTTGGGGGCGGATTTTCCCAGCTCCTCGAAGATCGCCTTGACCATTGCCGGGTTGAACTCCTTGGAGGAGAGCCCGTAGCGGCCGCCGATGACGGTGGGGACGGTGCGGCCTTCGGCGCGCAGCGCGCAGATGATGTCCTGGAAGAGCGGCTCGGCGATGGAGCCAGCCTCTTTGGTGCGGTCGAGCACCGCGATCGATTGTACCGAAGCGGGCAGCGCACCGGCGAAGCTGGCGGTGGAAAAGGGGCGAAAGAGGCGGACTTTTAGAAGGCCGATCTTCTCGCCCTTGGCGACGAGGTAGTCAACGGTCTCGTGCGCCGCTTCGGCACCCGAGCCCATCATGACGATGACGCGCTCGGCGTCGGGTGCGCCGACGTAGTCAAAAAGGTTGTAGGAGCGGCCTGTGAGCTTTGCGAACTCGTCCATCTTCTCCTGCACGATGCCGGGGGTGGCGTCGTAGAAGGGGTTGCAGCGTTCGCGAGCCTGAAAGTAGGTGTCGGGATTCTGCGCGGTGCCGCGAATAACGGGACGATCGGGGGTAAGCGCGCGCTCGCGGTGGGCCGTGATCGCGTCTTCGTCGATCATCGAGCCGAGGTCGTCGTTGGTCAGCTCTTCAATCTTCGCCACCTCGTGCGAGGTGCGAAAGCCGTCGAAAAAGTGCATGAAGGGCACGCGCGTGCTGAGCGTGGCGCTGTGCGCG
Source organism: uncultured Kiloniellaceae bacterium (assembly GCA_964195725.1). Classification (GTDB taxonomy): domain Bacteria; phylum Desulfobacterota; class Deferrisomatia; order Deferrisomatales; family BM512; genus CAXMSR01. Next base: position 4,632 of record CAXMSR010000002.1, read on the forward strand.
ACGCAAGCCAGGTCGTGTGCTTCTTGCGGCGAGTTGGACGCCAGCATGGCAAACCCCGTCTGGCGGCAGCCCATGACGTCGGAGTGGTCGCCGAAGATCGACAGCGCCTGATAGGCGAGGCTTCGCGCGCTCACATGCATCGTAAAGGGGGTCAGCTCGCCCGCCAACTTGTACATGTTGGGGATCATGAGCAGCAGCCCCTGAGAGGCGGTGAAGGTGCCGGTGAGGGCGCCGGCCTGCACCGCGCCGTGCATGGCGCCTGCGGCTCCGCCCTCGGACTGCATCTCGGTTATCTGCGGCACGGTGCCCCAGATATTCTTCATACCCTTGGCGCTCCACTCGTCGGCAAATTCGCCCATATTAGACGAGGGGGTGATGGGGTAGATCACCGCGACTTCACTCAAGCGGTGTGCCACCGACGAAACGGCTTCGTTTCCGTCGACGGTTATCATCCTGCGTTGTGACATCTGCAATCCTCCGAAATGTTGAAAAGAAAAGTATCCCCCAAGGCTTACTTGGGCTGTCGATACCGTGGTTTACTTTTAAAGCGGTTAAGTGCGTAAAGGTCTATCTGCGATTGCCCATAATGCGCAACATGAAAAGAAACAGATTGATGAAGTCGAGATAGAGCGCCAAAGCTCCAAGTATAGCGCTCTTTGACAGAGCGGCTTCACCCGAGGCCGCAGCGGTGAGGCCGATGCGCTGAATCTTCTGTGCGTCGTAGGCGGCCAGCACGGTAAAGATGGAGACGCCCGCATACGAGATGATCCAGTCAAGCGCATTAAGCGCGAAAAACATGTTGGCGATCGAAGCGATGATTATCCCGAAGAGCCCCATGAACGCAAACGAGCCCGCGCCGGAGAGATCTTTTTTGGTCACCGTGCCGTACACCGCCGCCGCGCCAAAGACCCCGGCAGAGACAAAAAACGCCACAGCCACCGACGAGGGGGTGTACATCAAAAAGACCACCGACAGCGTAACCCCGTTGAGCAGGCTGTACCCCAGAAAGGCCCAGCTCGCGGTGCGCACGCTCATCTTGTTGATCCAGCCCGAGAGCGCGAAGACCATCCCCAGTTCGGCGATGATAAGCCCCCAGAACAGGGAGCGGTTGAACATGATCTCCGCCATCATGCGGTCGCTCTTGACCGTAATCAGCGCGGCTATTCCGGTAACCAGCAGCCCCCCGGCCATCCAGGTGTAGACGTTGCGCACAAAGCGGGTGCGCACCATCGAGAGGGTCTTGGCGTCAACGCTGCCCGCTGCGTGTGAGGGTGAAAATGTTTGCATGAATTCCTGTCTCTAATATCCAACAACGCCAAGCGGCGTCTACTGGTAAAGTGACGGGGCAGTGCTTCGCAAGTGAAACTATCCCCAATCTTATAGTCGGGAAAATATATATGCGCAGACAGCTAATTTCAAGGGAACAAAAACACTTCTATGATTTTTAGTCAGAGTATAAGGATTTTAGCCATACTGTACAAGGCCACTTTTGCGCCAGCGGATAAAAGTGTTTGCTGCAAAGCCCGCTTGCAGCGATAGCGCTTGTGCCGATACCTTATATTAAGCACAATGGCGGTCTTGGCAGCGTCAAGGCCCCTGAGGCCGTGTCGGGGCAGCCGTCCCTGCAAGTTTATCACGCTCATGCGCCACCTAGTGCGCGGATCGGTTTTGAATCGGCTGCGGAGTGAATTATGCCTTTGGCGAAAGGGGAAACAATTTCCCCGATTGCTATTGACAGCCCATGCCGATTCCCATACAATCCCCGCTTCCATTCGTCCACATCCTCCGCAAGGGGGTTTTTTGGAGGTTCAAGATGTACGCAGTAGTTGAAACCGGAGGTAAACAATACCTCGTCAGCGAAGGCGATTTTTTCAAGGTCGAAAAGCTCGCCGGTGAAGTCGGCGAAACCGTTACCTTTGAAGACGTTCTCTTGGTAAACAAAGATGGCGACCTGCGCATCGGCGCTCCCACTGTGGAGGGGTCGAAAGTGACTGGAACCATCGTTGAGCAGGGTCGCGAAAAGAAGATTATCGTTTTCAAAATGAAACGGCGTCAGGGTTACCGCCGCAAACAGGGTCACCGCCAGTACTATACCGGCATCAAAGTGGCTTCCATCGACGCCTAAGGAGGCTGACAAATGGCTCATAAAAAGGCAGGTGGCAGTTCCAGGAACGGACGCGATTCAAACGGTCAAAGGCGCGGCGTAAAGCGTTTTGGCGGTCAGAGCGTCCTCGCGGGTAACATCCTCGTTCGCCAGTGCGGCACCAAGCTGCACCCCGGCAAAAACGTAGGCTGCGGAAGAGACTACACCCTCTTCGCGCTGGTTGACGGAGTGGTTCACTTCGAGACCAAAGGCCGCGCACGCAAGGTTCACGTAAACATCATCCCTACCGCCGAGGTTGCGAGCCAAGGCTAGCCCTCCAGGCGTGCGGGATTTACAACAGATTTGCATCTCGGCCCGGAACGGCTTCACCGCCATCCGGGCCTTGTTGCGTTTTGCCCCAACTGCAGCGGGCACAGCGGTGAAAGTCGCCGTAAAACTTTAAGAAATACCACCCCAGCCGTGTTAGACTGTGCCCTCGTAAAGAGGACTCAAGGCTTACCCCAGAAAAAGGTATCCGATGCGCTTTGTAGACGAAGCGGAAATAATTTTGACCTCAGGCCGAGGCGGAAGAGGGTGCTCCTCTTTCAGGCGCGAGAAATACGTCGCCAAGGGTGGCCCCAATGGCGGCGACGGCGGCCACGGCGGCGCTATCATCCTCAGGGCCGACCACACGCTGGGGAGCCTTCTGGACTTTCGCCACCAAAAAGAGATCCGCGCCCAAAAGGGCGAGAGCGGCATGGGCTCTAACAAACACGGTAAAAACGGTGCATCGGTGACGGTACACCTGCCGGTGGGCACGCTTGTGCGCGACGCCGGAACCGACGAGCTTCTGGCCGATCTGGTCAGCGAGGACGAAGGGATCGTCTTCTTGAAGGGCGGCCTGGGAGGCCGGGGCAACGCTCGCTTTGCCAACGCCACCAACCGCACCCCCACCTTCTGCCAGCCGGGCGAAGAGGGCGAGACCCTGCGTGTGCGCTTCGAGCTCAAGATGATGGCCGACGTGGGCCTTCTGGGGTTTCCAAACGCTGGCAAATCCACTTTGATATCGCGCATCTCGGCGGCCACACCCAAGATCGCCGACTACCCCTTCACCACGCTGGTGCCAAACCTTGGCGTCGTGAGCTGGGGAGATGACCGCACCTTCGTCGTGGCCGACATACCGGGGCTGATCGAAGGGGCGAGCGACGGGGCCGGGCTGGGTATACAGTTTCTCAAACACGTCGAGCGCACCCGCCTTCTTCTGCATCTGGTCGATCCGGTTGACGGACGCGACCCGGTGGAAAAGTATCAAGTGCTCCGTAGCGAGCTGACAAAATTCGACGCCGACCTGGCAAAGCGCACCGAGCGGGTAGTGGTCACCAAGATGGACGTGACCGAAGCCCGGGAAGATTTTGAAGACGTGTGCCGACGCTTTAAAGAGATCGGCATCGAGCCCTGGGGCATCTCGGCGGCCACCGGCGACGGAATTAACGAACTTGTACGCCGCACCGGAAAGCTGGTGCAAGCCCTTCGCGAGGAGGAGGATCAGTGACCTCCCGCCGGGCAAAGCTAAAAAACGCCAAAAAAGTGGTGGTCAAGCTCGGCAGCCGCGTCGTCACCGGTGAGGGCTACGCAATAAACCTTGAGCTCTTCAACTGGCTCGCCGACGATCTGCTCTACCTCAAAGAGCGCGGCGTTGACGTTATGATCGTCTCCTCCGGCTCGGTGGCGTGCGGCATGGGCCGGATGGGCCAGACCACGCCCCCGGTTTCGATCCCCGAAAAACAGGCGCTGGCTTCCGTGGGGCAGTTAAACCTCATGTGGGGCTACAAAGAGGTCTTCGGCGCGAAGGGGCTCATCGTCGGCCAGCTCCTTCTGACCCGCGACGATCTTCGCAACCGCCGCCGCTACCTAAACGCCAAGAACACGATCAACCAGCTTTTTGCCAGGGAGGTCGTGCCGATAGTGAACGAGAACGACACCGTCGTGGTTGACGAGATCAAGTTCGGCGACAACGACAACCTCTCGGCGATGGTGTGCAACCTTATAGAAGCCGATTGCCTCATCATCCTCTCCGACGTCGAGGGGCTCTTTGACAAAGACCCCAAGGTACACGCCGACGCCAAGCTGGTCGAGGTGATTGAAAAAGTTGACGAGGTGGTGCAGAGCTTTGTCGGCGACTCGAAAACAGCCGTGGGCACCGGCGGCATGGGCACCAAGCTCCTTGCGGCCCAGCGCGCCGTGACTGCCGGGGTAGACGCCGTTATAGCCTCGGGAGCCAAGCCCAATATATTGCGTCGCCTGTTAAACGGCGAGGGCGGCGGGAGCTTCTTTCCTGCGCTGGATGATCGGATGAAGCGGCGCAAACACTGGATCGCCTTCACCGTAAAGTCGAGCGGCGACGTCATCCTCGACGACGGCGCGGTGCGCGCACTGACCAAAAAGGGCACGAGCCTGCTGCCCAGGGGCATCGTGGGCATCGAGGGCAAGTTCGAGCGCGGCGACGCCGTGCGGATCCTCGACAGCGTGGGCAACCGCATCGGCAAGGGCCTCACCAACTACAGCTCCGACGAGGTCACCGCCATAGCCGGCTTGGCATCGTGGGAGATCGTTGATAGACTCGGCTATAAGTACTGCGACGAAGTGGTTCACCGCGACGACATGGTGGTGGGCGTATAAAGCCGTAAAGGCACGCAAGCGCGCCGTTACAGTTGACCTCTCCGGCAGAGACGGTCGGCGCAGAGGGCGTCTGCGGTCTTTTTTGCTCAAAACCAGGGCACCCTGCACAGTGGAGATAATAGTGCGATGACTATAGCCGACCAGATGAGAGAGATCGCCCTGCGCGCAAAGAAAGCCTCGCGCGGCATGGCCAATATGGGCTCAGGCGAAAAGGACAAGGCGTTAAATGCCATGGCCGACGCCATCGAGGCGGCGCGCGCGACCCTTCAGGAAGCCAACGAGAAGGATCTGGCCTTCGCGCGCGAAAGTGGGCTCTCCCCCGCGATGATCGACCGGCTGACCCTCTCGGACAAAGTGATCGCTTCGATGGCCCAGGGGCTTCGCGAAGTTGCCGCCCAGCCCGACCCAGTGGGTGAAATTACCGGCATGCAAAAGCGCCCCAACGGCCTCGTCATCGGCAAAAAGCGCATCCCGCTCGGCGTCATCGGCATCATCTACGAATCGCGCCCCAACGTCACCGCCGACGCCGCCGCACTCTGCCTGAAGGCGGGCAATGCCGTCATACTGCGTGGCGGCAAAGAGGCGTTTCACTCCAACCGCGCCATAGCGGCGGTGCTTGACTGTGCCGCGCGCGCCTGCGCTATCCCCGACGGAGCCGTGCAGGTGGTGCCGATGGTCGAGCGCGAAGCGGTGATGGAGATGTTGCAGCTTGAAGACCAGATCGATCTGATCATCCCGCGCGGCGGCGAGGGGCTTATCCGCTTTGTTTCGGCCAACTCGCGCATCCCGTTGATTAAACACTATAAAGGCGTCTGCCACATCTTCATCGACGAGTCGGCGAACCTGGATATGGCCGAAGCTATCGCGTTAAACGCCAAGGCCTCGCGCCCCGGCGTTTGCAACGCCATGGAGACGCTTCTGGTACATGCGGGCATCGCCGCGAAATTTTTGCCGCGCGCAGGCAAAACCCTTGCCGACGCCGGTGTAGAGATCAGGGGCTGCGAGCGTACGCTGAAATATATCGAGCAGGGCGTGGCGGCCACCGAAGAGGACTGGGACGCCGAATACCTCGATCTAAGGCTGGCGGTGCGGGTGGTGGACGATCTCGACGCGGCTATCGACCACATCGAGCGCTGGACCAGCCTACACACCGAGGCGATTATCACCTCTGACTACGCCAACTCGCAGCGCTTTTTAAACGAGGTTAACTCCTCCACGGTGATGGTCAACGCCTCGACGCGCTTTGCCGACGGCTCCGAGTTCGGCCTGGGCGCCGAGATAGGCATCTCCACCACCAAGCTCCACGCCTTCGGGCCGATGGGGGCGCAGGATTTGACCACGACCAAGTTCATCGTCTACGGCCAGGGCCAGATCAGGCAATAACCGATGACGTGCATCCGAGCGAGGCTCGCGTGAAGCTGGGTGTGTTGGGCGGAACCTTCAACCCGATTCATCTTGGGCACCTCAGGGTAGCCGAAGAGGTGTGCGAAGCGCTGGGGCTCGACCGGATGCTTATAGTCCCGGCCCAGGTGCCGCCGCACAAGCCCTCCGACCAGCTGGAGAGCCCTGCGCTGAGGATGAAGCTCGCGCGGCTGGCTACCAGGGGCAACCCCCGGCTGACGGCGAGCGACATGGAGCTAAAGCGCGAGGGGCCCAGCTACTCGGTGGACACACTTGGCCAGCTGCGCGCCAAAAAACGCAATATCGAGCGGCTCTGGTTTGTTCTGGGGATGGACGCTTATCTCGAAATACATCTTTGGCATCGCTTCAGGGATATCTTCGAGCTGGCTGACGTGGCTGTGATGACCAGGCCCCCTGGGCGCGACAAGTTTAACGCACCCAGGGGAATTGAAAACGAATTTGAAGCGATTGGAACGGCTGGCGTGGATGGCGTAGATGGCTACCGCCACCGTTCGGGCAATGAAATCAAAATGGTGAAGGTGACGCCCATCGGCATCTCCTCCACCGCAATCAGGAGCGCGCTCACAGAAGGGCGCTCCATACGCTACATGGTGGACGAGCGCGTGCGCCGTGTTTTGGAAGCGGAAGGGAAGATGGAGTACGGCAGATGACGCAAAAAGACACCACCCTCGAAAAAGTATTCGAGTGCGCCCAACTGGCAGCCGACAAACGCGGGACTGACATCCGCGTTCTGGGGGTCAGCCACCTCACCAGCTACACCGATTACTTTCTAATCATCAGCGCCACCTCTGAGCGCAGGGTGCAGACGATCGCCCGGACGATGCGCAGCGACATGAAAGAGAAGGGCCAGCTCCCCCTCGGGGTCGAGGGCGTGGACTCGGGTGGCTGGGCGCTCTTAGACTGCGGCGCTTTTGTAGTACACATATTCTATGAAGACATCCGCGCGGTCTATGACCTGGAAGGGCTCTGGAGCGACGCCAAAGAGATCAAGTTGCCAAAAGCGGTGCGCGACGCCATCGAGCACCCGGACGACGAGGAAGATTTCTGATGGGCAGCCACGCTGCGGTCATAGGCGCGGGAGCATGGGGTACGGCGTTGGCTCATGTACTGGCCAGCGCAGGAAACACCGTGCGCCTCTGGTCCTACGAGGCCGAGGTCGCCCAGATGATCAACGAGCAGCGTGAAAACACCATCTATCTACCCGGCTACAGCGTCCACCCGCAGATCACCGCCTCCAACGACATGCAGTGGGTGGTCCAGCGCGCAGAGCTGGTGGTCAGCGTCAGCCCCTCGCAGGTGGTGCGCAAGATTATGGCCCAGGCCGCGCCCTACATCTGCCCCGACGCTGTCATAGCCAGCGCCTCGAAGGGGATCGAGATCGACACCCAGAAATTGATGCACGAGGTGCTGCGCGAAGTATTGCCAGCCAGCTTCCACGATCGCATCGCGGCGCTCTCGGGGCCCTCGTTTGCCGCCGAAGCCGCCCACGAGATGCCCACCGCCGTATCGGTGGCGGCGTTTGATACTGAAGTGGCTACCAAGGTGCAAAATTACTTCACCACGCCGTTTTTCCGCGTCTATGCCCAAAGCGACGTAATTGGTGTCGAGGTGGGTGGCGCCATAAAGAACGTCATGGCGCTGGCCGCAGGCATCGGCGACGGCATGGGGCTGGGCCACAACAGCCGTGCTGCGATAATCACCCGTGGGCTGGCCGAGATGGGACGGCTGGGGGTAAAGCTCGGCGCCAAGCCGATCACCTTTCTGGGGCTCTCCGGCCTTGGGGATCTGACGCTAACCTGCACCGGCGATCTTTCGCGTAACCGCACCGTGGGGATGCGCCTTGGCAAGGGTGAGAAATTACAAGACATCCTCGACTCGATGAAAGCAGTTGCCGAGGGGGTGCGCACCTGCGACGCCACCGTCAAGCTCGCCAGAAAGCTCGGCGTCGAGATGCCCATAAGCGAAAAGGTGTGGGAGGTCCTCTACGAGGACAAGCCCGCCAGACAAGCGGTGGCAGAGCTGATGCAGCGCCCGACAAAACACGAGTTCTGGGATCTGGAGGACGGCGCGCTGTGAGGTGCTTAACGCGGGCCTGTGAGGTGCTTAACGCGGGCCGCCGTGGGGGCTTACAATGACCGGTGTGTTCATAACCTTCGAAGGCGGCGAGGGCACCGGCAAAACGACCCAGATTGCGCTTCTGGCCGAGCGCCTTAGCGCTCTTGGACACGAAGTGGTGACGACGCTAGAGCCGGGCGGCACGGCGTTGGGCAAACGCATCCGCCGCTATCTGGTTAGCGAATCCGACGATGTGCCGACTCCGCGCGCCGAGCTTCTGCTCTATGCCGCCGACAGAGCGCACCACGTAGACAAGCTGATCCGTCCGGCGCTGGAGGCGGGCAAGGTAGTGTTGTGCGACCGCTACGCCGACGCCACCGAAGCGTACCAGGGCTACGGGCGTGGGCTGGAGCTTTCGCTCGTGCGCTCTCTGAACAGGGTCGCGACCCAGGGGCTGATGCCCCACCGCACCCTCTTGATCGATCTCGATCCCGAGCTCGGGGTGCGCCGTTCGCTGCAGCGCCAGGCGGGCGACGACGTAGCCGAGGAATCGCGCTTCGAAGCGGAAGAGAGTGCTTTTCACCGCCGCGTGCGGCGGGGCTACAACGCGATCTTGAAGAGCGAGCCACGGCGTGTGCGTTTCATCGACGGCGGGGGCACCATCGAAGAGGTGAAGCACAAAATCTGGAGCGAGCTGGCCGACCTCTTTAGCTCTGGCCGACGGCGCGAGCGGGTGACGGGCACAGATGAGCAGCAATAACTTCCAGGAGATAGTCGGCCACGACAGGCCGACAAAAGTGTTGAGGCGCGCGCTCTCGTCGGGACGCATAGCCCACGCCTATCTCTTCTGGGGCCCCGACGGCATCGGCAAAGAGCTCGTCGCCTCGAAGATGGCCCAGGCCCTTCTCTGCTCGCATCCCGATGCCCTGGACAGCGGCTCGGCGTGCGGCCAGTGCCCCTCCTGCGTCAAGTGCCGGGCGGGGGCGCACCCCGATCTTCATCTGGTGGCCACAAGCGACAAATCGATCTCGGTCAAAGATATACGCCAATTACAGCAGACATTGGCGTATAGGGCCTTTGAAAGGGGACGCAAGGTTGTTATCATTCGGGATACGTTCCGTATCACCCGCGAGGGGGTGAACGCTCTTCTCAAAACGGTGGAAGAGCCCCCCGAGGGCACACACCTGATCTTTCTCACTATCCATCGCAGCCAATTGCTCGACACCCTGGTGTCGCGCTGCCAGACGCTGCGTTTTGATAGCCTCGCCGCCGCCGATGTCGTGCGGATACTGGGCAAGCAGGGGATGCAAGAAGACGTAGCACGCAAGATGGCCGATTTTTCCGGCGGCTCTATCGGTGTTGCGCTCTCCTTTGACGTAGATGCCGCCACCGAGGTAGAGCAGGAGACGCACCAGCTGTGCCGCGAGCTTGAACAGATGAGCGTCGTCAGCCGTTTTGAGCTGGCCGAGCGCTGGAGCAAAGACAAAGAGGGCTTGTCGCTTCGCCTTCAGTGCCTTGAGCGGCACCTGATGAAGAGGGCGGCCACCCAGGACTGGGCGTTGGATGTCTCTGAGCGGATTGAGCGGGTTCGCAACTGGATCGACCGTAACGCTAACGTACAACTGGCGCTCGACGCGTTGTTTATAGGCAGCTCGGAGGGCGTATGGAAACGGATGGAAGATCGGTGAAGACCGCAGGAGTGCGCTTTAAGCGCGCCGGGAAAATATATACCTTTGCAGCGGGTGAGCTTGAGTGCAACGCCGGCGACTCGGTGGTAGTCGAGACCGAGCGCGGCATGGCTATCGGCCAGATTGCGACCCCGGCCGAGGAAGCCAAGGGGCCGCCAAAACAGCCGCTCAAGAAGATTATCCGCATCGCCGAAGAGGCGGACGACGAGCGGCTGGAGAAGAACAGCGAGCTCGAAAGTCAGGCCAAAAAGGCGTGCGACGAGCTCGCGCTGCAAAAAGGGCTGGAGATGAAGGTGCTCGACGTCGAGTGCCTCTTTGACCGCTCGAAGGTAATATTTTTCTTTGTCTCCGAGGGTCGCGTAGACTTTCGCGAGCTGGTGCGTGATCTGGCCCGGCGCTTTCACACGCGCATCGAGATGCGCCAGGTGGGTGTGCGCGACGAGGCCAAGATGGTGGGCGGGCTCGGCTGCTGCGGGCGCGAGCTGTGCTGCTCCACCTGGCTCTCCGATTTTGCCCCCATCTCCGTTCGCATGGCAAAGACCCAGAACATCTCACTCAACCCGGCGAAGATCTCCGGCATCTGCGGCCGCCTCATGTGTTGCCTCTCCTACGAGAACAAGATGTACGAGGATATGTCCAAGGGGATGCCCAAAGTGGGCAAGCGCGTCACCACCCACAAGGGCGAGGGCAAGGTCATCCGCCGAAACGCTTTGGAGGGCACCTTCTCCATCTACGGCGAAAGAGGCGAGAAGGAGATAAAGCTCGCCGACTACAAACTCTTTCTCGATACCGGCGTCGTCCCCGAAGAGGAACCCAAGCCGCTGGAGATAAAGGGCAGGCTGGAAAGAAAGCCCCGGCCTGAAAGAAAGGGCCGCCCGGAGCGACAGGGCAGGTCTGAAAGATCAGAACGCTCGAAGCAAAAACCCAGGCAAAAGCAGAAAAACGACCAGAAAGCCGGCCAGAAGACTGACCAGAAAGCCGGTCAGAAGACTGACAAGAAATCCGGTCAGCAAGCTGAACGAAAACCCAATCAGAAAGCTGGACAGACAGCTCGCGACGCTGCTAACAAAGAGCAGACACCGCAAGGCGAAAAGCTCGACGAGCGCCCCTCTCGCCAGCGCCGCCGTCGCCGTCGCAGGCCCTCGCAGGCTCGGGAGAAAAAAGAGAATGGATAAGACCTTTTACGTGACCACGCCGATCTATTACGTCAACGACGTACCCCACATCGGTCACGCGTATACCACGATAGCTTGCGATGCTCTCGCCCGTTTCAAAAAGGCCGAAGGCTTTGACACCTTCTTTCTCACCGGCACCGACGAGCACGGGCAGAAGGTGGAGAAAGCGGCCGACGAGCGCGGCGAAAAGCCGATAGATCTGGCAAATCGGGTGGTCAACCGCTTTCAGACGCTGTGGAGCGAGCTAAACATCTCCAACGATCGCTTCGTGCGCACCACCGAGCCCGACCACCGCAAGACGGTCGAAGAGATCTTTCGCCGCGTCAAAGACAACGGCGACATCTATCTCGGCTACTACGAGGACTGGTACTGCACGCCCTGCGAGACGTTCTGGACGGAAAAGCAGCTGATGGAGGGCAACTGCCCCGATTGTGGCCGCGCCACCGACAAGCTAAAAGAGCCGAGCTATTTTTTCCGCATGTCCAAATACGGCGACCGGCTCCTCAAACATATTGAAGACAACCCCGATTTTATCCAGCCGGTGAGTCGGCGTAACGAGATACTCTCCTTTCTGCGCGAAGGGCTTCGCGACCTCTCGATCTCGCGCACGACCTTTTCGTGGGGCATCCCGGTGCCCGATGACCCCGAACACGTCATCTATGTGTGGTTTGACGCGCTGACCAACTATCTCACCGGCATCGGTTACTTCGAGGGCGGCGAGGATGCGAAGTTCTGGCCCTGCGACGTCCATGTCGTCGGCAAAGACATCCTGCGTTTTCACACCGTGTACTGGCCGACCTTCCTTATGAGCGCAGGCATTGAACTGCCAAAGAAGATCTTCGCTCACGGCTGGTGGACGGTAGAGGGACGCAAAATGTCCAAGAGCCTCGGCAACGTCGTCGATCCGGGCGCTATGGCCGAGCAGTACGGCATAGACGCCATCCGCTACTTCGTTCTGCGCGAGGTGCCCTTTGGGCTCGACGGCGACTTTAGCCGCGACTCGCTGATACACCGCGTCAACTCTGATTTGGCAAACGATCTGGGCAACCTCGTCTCCCGCGTGCTCTCGATGGTGGGCAAATACCGCGACGGCGTCATCCCCAAGGTCGATGATTACGGTCAGGAAGCGCAGGACCTGCAACTGCAAAAAGTGCTGCGCGAAGTCGTTGAAAAAGCACCGCTACATATGAACGATCTGGCTTTCCACAAAGCCCTGACGCTGATATGGGGTTTTATCGGAGAGGTCAATAAATACGTAGACACCACCGCGCCCTGGGGACTCTTTAAAAATCCAGAACAGGCCGACAGGCTTGATGTAGTGCTCTACAATATGTGCGAGGCGCTTCGCGCCATCGGGCTTCTGGTCTACCCCTTCATGCCCGACACCGGCAACGAAATCTGGGCCCGGCTGGGCATGGAACGCAAAGCCGAAGAGGGTAAATTGACCGAGCTTGACGAGTGGGGCGAACTTGCCGGCGGCGTCTCGGTGCGCAAGGGCGAGAGCCTCTTTCCGCGCATCGAACCCTAATCGCGCGCCCCATGATAATCGACACACACGCGCACCTGACCTACAAGGGGCTGCGCGAAGATACCGAACAGATAATCGCGCGCGCCCTTGAAGCGGGTGTAGACAAGATAATAACCGTCGGCATAGGCGTGGAAGACAGCGAGCAGGCTGTCGCCACCGCTCATCGCTTCGACAACGTCTGGGCCACCGTGGGAGTACATCCGCACGACGCGGCTTCTTTTGACGACGCTGCGCTGGCGCGCCTCTATGAGCTGGCGAAAGACCCCAAAGTCGTAGGCTGGGGCGAGACGGGGCTGGATTACTTTCGCGACTGGTGCCCCGTAGACGCGCAGAAAAAAGCGTTTCGCGCCCAGGCGGCGGCGGCCCGGCGGCTGGACTTGCCGCTGGTGGTGCATGATCGCGAGGCACATGAAGACGTCCTCTCGGTGCTGCGCAAAGAGGCGGCGCTGGGGCTTCGGGGGGTGGTACACTGCTTTTCCGGCGACGTGGCTTTTGCGCGCGAGGTGATCGGGCTGGGCTTTTACATCTCGATACCCGGCACCGTCACCTACCCGAAGAACACGATGCTAAAAGAGGTGGTGGCGGCGGTGCCGCTTGAGCGTTGTTTCCTTGAGACCGACGCGCCCTTTCTCTCGCCGCAGAAGATGCGCAGCAAGAAAAACGAACCGGCCTTTGTGGTTCACACGGCCGCAGAAGTTGCCAGGATAAAGGGACTCAGCGTCGAGGACGTGGGGCGCATCACAACGCGCGCGGCGGAGGAGCTCTTCGGTATCGGCGATAGTGAGGCTGCCCTTCTGGCCTACCCGATCCGCGATTCGCTCTATCTCAACGTAACCGATCGCTGCACCAACAGGTGTGTTTTTTGCGCCAAGTACGGCTCTCCGGTGGTCAAAGGCCACGACCTTGAGCTGGCCGGCGAGCCCACGGTGGCGCAACTGTTGGAGGCGGTCGAGCTTCAGGGCGGGCCGGGGGCGTGGGAAGAGGTCGTCTTCTGTGGCTTTGGCGAACCACTCCTTCAGCTGGATGTAGTGCTGGAGACGGCAAGAGAGCTAAAGGCGCGTGGAGCAAAGAAAATACGGGTCAACACCGACGGGCTCGCCAGCCTTATCCACGGGCGCGATGTAGTGGCCGAGCTGGCTGGCGTGGTCGATTCCGTGTCGGTGAGCCTGAACGCCCCCGACGCCGAGACCTACCGCAAGCTCTGCCGACCGGGGGTTGAGGGGGCTTACGAGGCGCTAAAAGCCTTTGTCAGGCAAGCCGCCCAGACGCTCCCCGAGGTCGTCGTCACAGCAGTTGCGGTGCCGGGGCTAGACGTAGAAGCTTGCGAGAGAGTCGCGCTTGAGCTGGGTGCCGGGTTCCGGCGTCGCGAGTACAACGAAGTCGGATAGACAATAATACATACGGAAGTATCAATAGAGCTAAGGGGCGGTCGGTGAATCGCCGGAGGAAAGAGAAATGGACAGAGCACCGATAACAAAAGAGGGATTGCAACTCCTCATTGAAGAACTGAGTCATCTAAAGCGCGTCGATCGCCCGGATGTCATCCTCGCCATCAAAGTGGCCCGTGAACACGGTGATCTCAAAGAGAACGCCGAGTACCACGCGGCGCGTGATAAACAGGGGATGATCGAAGCGAAGATTCGCGATCTGGAGGGCAAGACCTCCACCGCTGAGGTGATCGACATGAAAGACATCCCCGACGGGGTTGTGGCTTTTGGCGTCACCGTCGAGATCGAAGACCTGGACACCGAAGAGGTGAAAAAATTTCGCATCGTGGGTCCCTACGAGGCCGATATCAACAGGGGACTGGTGTCGTCCACCGCGCCGCTTGCGCGAGCGCTCTTGGGCAAGGTCTGCGGCGACGATGTCACTTTTCAGGCACCCGGCGGCACCAAAGAATACGAAATTCTTAGTATCTCTAAATAATTTAAATATCAGATAGTTAAGAGGACGATTGTCATGGTGCAAACAGTATTTCAGACCGATTTTCCCGATCTCAAGATGGTGGCTCGCGGCAAGGTTCGCGATATCTATGACCTGGGCGACAAGCTGCTTATCGTCACCACCGACCGGCTGAGCGCCTTTGACGTGATCCTGCCCACGCCCATCCCCGGCAAGGGCTGCATCCTCAACCAGCTGTCGCTCTTCTGGTTCAACAAGACCTCGTCGATAGTGCCCAACCACGTCATCAGCGCCGACGTGGACGAGTACCCCGCCGAGCTGCAAAAGTACGCCGCCCAGCTGCGCGACCGCTCGATGCTGGTCAAAAAGGCCAAGCCCATGCCGGTGGAGTGCATAGTGCGCGGCTACATCTCCGGCTCGGGCTGGAACGAGTACAAGGCCAACGGCGAGGTCTGCGGCATCACGCTCCCCGAAGGGCTGCAGGAATCCGAAAAGCTCCCCGAGGTGATCTACACCCCCTCGACAAAGGCTGAAGTGGGCGAGCACGACGAGAACATCTCTTTTGAGCAGACCGCCCTGCTGGTGGGTCGCGAGAAAGCCGAAAAGCTACGCGACCTCACCCTCGCGGTCTACAACGCCGGAGCCGCGTTTGCCGCCGAGAAGGGGATCATCATCGCCGACACCAAGATGGAGTTTGGCGAGGTCGATGGCGAGATCATCCTCATCGACGAGGTGATGACGCCCGACTCCTCGCGCTTTTGGCGTGCGACCACCCACGCGGTGGGCCAGGCCCAGCAAAGTCTCGATAAACAGTATATTCGCGACTACCTCCTGACCCTGGATTGGGACAAGTCCGCCCCCGGCCCCGCGCTGCCCGACGAGGTAGCGGCAGAGGCCGCCCGCAGGTATGAAGAGATTCTGGAGATACTGAGAGGCTAAGAGCTTTTCGACCCCGGTCGGCTGGAGATTTTTTAACAGCCGACTGGCGGTACCAGCGCGGCGGTGGTAGGCTTTTTACAGGTTTTGTCGCCAGAGCTTGTCACCACCCGTGACAGCCACGCGGCACAAAGGAGGAGCCATGCCTCGCCTGATAGCCGCAGTAGACCTCTCCGACATCTCCAAGGCGGTGGTCGCCAGCGCTCTGATCGCGGCACGCCACCTTGGCTGCTCGGTGCGTCTTCTCCACGCGGTCGAGCCGCTTTGCGACGAGGGCGACGAGCGGATTCTCATCCCACCGCTTCGCCGCTGGGTCGAGCGGGTCAGGCGTGACCGCGATGTGCGCTTTAAACGCTTTACCTCGCACCTCAATATCCCCGAAAATATAGAAGTTGACGAGCTCCTGGTGCGCGGCAGGGCTTTTGTCGAGATCCCCGCCCAGGCGGTTAAGGGTCATGCGCGCCTGGTCGTCATCGGGATGCCCCGGCCCCATACGCCGCTGGGCTCGACGATAAGCCGGGTCTCGTCCAAGTGCCCCTGTCCGCTGCTTCTCGCGCGCCGCCCACCCGCCGCCGGCGAATATTGCAACATCCTGATGGGGGTCGATTTTTCGCCCTCCAGCGCCAACGCCCTGCGCAGATTAAGAGAACTCAGCTCCGCCGCCGCCAGCTTTACCCTCTGTCACATAGTGGAAGCGCCCGATGCCGCCACTCTGGAAGAGGGCCGTGATGAGGTGGTCGAGCACCTTCGGGCACGCCTCGAAAAATGGGGCGAAGATCACCTGGAGGGGACCTCGTTCCAAACAGAGGTTCGCTTCGGCGATCCACGAAAGGAGCTGACGGCCTTTGCCAGCGAGATAGAGGCGAGCCTTCTGGTAGTGGGCAACCACGGCATTTCGGCGCGAGAGATAGGGCACCTGCTGCTCGGCGGGGTCGCCGAGTCGGTGGCGCACCTGTCGCCCTGCGATGTCCTCATCTACTCCGATCGCTCCGGTAAAAAGAAAGCTTTGGCGAAATAATTATGCTTAGAAAGCTCCGCTGGTTTTTCGGCACAGCCGTAATGGTGGTGACGATACTGCCCTGTAGATTGGCTACCTCGTTGGGATATCGCGACGGTGCGATCCGGTGGTGGTGCCGTCTGGGGCTCTGGTCGCTTGGGGTGACGGTTCGTGCCGTGGGCGGCGTTAGGGAGAACGCCAGGGGAAGCGGCGCGCTGATTGTCGCCAACCACACCAGCTACATGGATGTCCTCGCTCTTGGTGCCTGCGCACCGGGGGCTTTTCTCGCCAAGGGCGAGATTGCGCGCTGGCCTATCATGGGCAGCGCCGCCAAGGCGGGTGGCGTGCTCTTCGTGGATCGCAAGAGCAAGCGCGCCTCGCACCGGATGCTTGAGCTTATCGGCAGGGCTATGACCCGTGGCGAGCTAGTGCTCATCTTCCCCGAAGGGGGTATACTCTCCAATGGTGGCGAGCCGGGCAAACCGGCGCCATTTCGGCCAATGTTCTTTCAGGCCAGCGTCGATACCGGCTGCCCCGTAGTCCCCGTGGGAATTAAACACCTCAAACCCGACGACCCCAAGGTGTGGGCGTGGGAAGAGGGGGTCGGTATCTACGAGCACATGGTGACGAGGGTGCTTGCCGCCGATGTCGTTGAAGTCGAGGTGCGTTTTGCCCAGCCGCTCTTTGCCGGGGAGGGCGAGGGGCGAAAAGAGCTGGCCCGGCGAGCCCACGAGGAAGTGACGCGCCTGATCGCCTGACGCGCCCGGTTACATGGTCGCTTGGCTCTTGCGTGGCCCGGATAAGTCCGAGCCCAGTCTGACACTGATCCGCGACGGGAGGATTAACAGATGCCCCATGATCCTCTGCTTGAAACCAAGACACTCAACGAAGCTTTCAGCGAGCGCGTAAACCTCTCCGGCGAAAAGACCTGGCTCACCCTCTACGAGCGCGACCGTATCAGCGACACCCTCACCTACCGGACACTCTTTGAAGCTGCGCTGTCCTGGAGCGCCACCCTTAGTCGGCTCGGCGTCGCAAGCGGCGATCGCGTCGTGATGGTGCTGCCCTCCAACCGCTCTTTCTTTGAGGCCTATCTGGGTGTCCTCTTCGCCGGGGGCGTACCCGTTCCCGCCTATCCGCCTGTACGCATGAGCCGCCTTGACGAATATCGGCAGGGGTTGGCCGCTCAGATCGCCAACTGCACCGCCGCCGCGCTTATAACCGACGAGCGCATCCGTCCGCTGGTGCGCCCGTCGCTCCGGGGGCAGCTGCGTGAGGTCGCGCTCTTGACGCCGGGAGATGTTCGCGCTGGCGGCAGTGAAGGACAGTTTCATGTTCAGCAGGTGGCCCCCGGAGCGCTGGGGCTCTTGCAGTACACCTCCGGCTCTACCGGTGCGCAGAAGGGGGTGATGCTTACCCACGCGAACCTCCTGGAGAACGTGCGGGCGATAGGCAGGGGGGTAGGCCTGAGCGACAAGGACGTGGCGGTGACCTGGCTGCCCCTCTATCATGATATGGGGCTAATCGGCATGATGCTGGGCTCGCTCTACTGGGGGGTGCCGCTGGTGGCGGCTTCGCCCATTGACTTTCTGCGCCGCCCGGTGCGTTGGTTAAGGATGATCTCGAAGCATGGCGGCACCATTAGCGCCGGGCCCAACTTCGCCTACAGCCTGTTGGCGCGAAAGGCGCGAGAAGACGACCTCAAGGGACTCGATCTCTCCAGCTGGAGGTTGGCGCTCTGCGGGGCCGAGCCAATCCACCACACCACGCCCGAGCGCTTTGCCCAGCGCTTCGCCCCCTACGGCTTTAAGCCCGAAGCGTTTTTCCCCGCCTATGGGTTGGCTGAGAACACCCTGGCGGTCACCTTCTCCGAACCCGGCACGCTGGCCCATGTGATACACCTGGATTACGCGACCCTGGAGTGCGAGGGGAGGGCGGTCAACCTGCCCCCCGCTGCCGGTGGCAAGCCCTTTGTCAGCGTGGGCAGGCCGGTGGACAAGGTGGAGGTGGCGATCCTCGGCGACGACGACGCGCCCCTGGACGAAGGGCTCGTCGGAGAGATCGCGGTGCGCGGCCCCTGTGTCATGGAGGGATACTTTAACAACCCCGAGGCCACCGGCAGCGCCATCAAAAACGGCTGGCTCCTCACCGGCGATCTCGGCTTTCGCCTGGAGGAGCGCTACTACATCTGCGGGCGCAAAAAAGACCTGGTGATAAAGGCGGGCCGAAACTACTTCGCCGAAGATTTGGAAGCGGCCGCCGCCACGGTGGAGGGGCTTCGCCCCGGCGGGCTCTGCATCTTTTCCGTGGAAGACAGCGAGAAGGGGGTCGAAGAGGTGATACTGGTGGCCGAGACCGCGTCGGAGACTGCTGGGCTGGCCGACGAGGTGCGAAGGGTAGTGAGCGAGTCCACCGGGTGCCGCCCCGACCGCGTGGTGCTGGTGGCCCCGCGCACGGTGCCCAAGACCTCGTCGGGCAAGATTCAGCGGTTCAAGGCGCGCCAATGGTATCTGGATCACACCTTGGAAAAGAGGCAGGGCGACCGGGCAGTGACGGGGATTAAAAGCTGGCTGGGCCGGTGGGAATACGCCAAGGCGCTGGTTGGCGATCTTTTTTCAAAAAAGAGGTAAAGAAAACGCCTCATTTTGCCTCAAATAACCGCTTGCCGCTTGAACCTTGAGGGGCGGTTCGATATCATCCCAGCTTCACCGAAAAAAGTAGTCGTCGCACACCCGTCGTAATCGTAGGAGCTGCACTCTGAAACTCTGCGCGCTGGCAAGCGGATCCAAGGGAAACGCCGTATTTGTAGGCGCTGGCAGTCGGGGCGTGCTCATCGACGCGGGGCTGCCGGGAAGCGAGCTGGAGCGCCGTATGGATGCGGTGGGGCTCGATCCACATTGCGTGGACGCCGTGGTGCTGACCCACGAGCACCGCGACCACGCCAGCGGCGCAGGGGTGTGGGCGCGCCGCTACGGGGTGCCCGTCTACGCCGCCGACGGCGTAGCGGAGGTGATCGACAAGCGGCTGGGCCTCGGAGTGTTAAAGCGGGTGGAAGTCATCCCGTTTGCCCCCGGCGAGATCTTCCAGGTCTCCGGACTGGAGTTCACGCCCTTTGCCACCCCCCACGACGCGCTAAGCACCGTGGGGTTCAGGGTGAGCGACGGGGCAACGACGCTGGGCTTTGCCACCGATCTGGGCGAGGCGGGCGAAGAAGTTGTACGGATGCTCTCCGGCGCGGATCTCTTATATCTGGAGTCCAACCACGACGAGCAGCTGGTGATCGACGGCCCCTATCCGTGGGCGCTGAAAAAGAGGATCCTCTCCGAGCTGGGGCACCTGTCGAACGCAGCCTGCGCCAAACTGGTGGCGAGCCTTCTGCACGGTGGGCTAAAGGCGCTGGTGCTCGGTCATCTCTCGGAGACAAATAACGAGCCCCGGCTGGCGTTTCAGGCCACGCACAGTGTGCTAAAGGGCGCCGTCGCCGACGAGGATATCACCCTGCTGGTGGCCCGACAGGGGCAGCCGGGCAGTGTGCTCGACGTCGCATAGAAAATTCATGAAATCGGCAGTTTAATTTTTCATATGACTCAGGAGTAACGCTCAAATGGTACCCCGCTATACACGCCCCGAGATGGGGGCGATCTGGACTGATCAGAACCGCTTTCAAAAATGGCTCGACGTTGAAGTCTACGCCTGCGAGGCCTGGAACAAGCTGGGCAAGATCCCCGACGACGCCCTGGCGGTCATCAAGGAAAAAGCGCAGTTTGAAACAGAGCGCATCCTTGAGATCGAAGCCGAGGTAAAACACGACGTCATCGCCTTTTTGACCAATGTGGCGGAATACGTCGGCCCCGATTCGCGTTTTATCCACATGGGCCTCACCTCGTCGGATGTTCTTGATACTTCGCTGGCGATGCTCTTGGCCGAGGCCACCGATCTTTTGATCGTCGAGGCTGAAAAGCTCGCCGAGGTGTTAAAGGATCGCGCCCACGAGTTCAAGATGACCCCCCAGATGGGCCGCTCCCACGGCATCCACGCCGAGCCCATCACTTTTGGCTTGAAGCTGGCGCTCTGGTACGACGAGATGACCCGCAACCTCGACCGGCTCCATCGCGCTCGCGAGATAATAGCGGTGGGCAAGGTCTCCGGCGCGGTCGGCACCTTCGCCAACATCGAGCCTGCGGTGGAAGAGCACGTCTGCCTTCGCGCAGGGCTTACCCACGCCAACGTCTCTACCCAGGTGGTCAGCCGCGACCACCACGCCGAATACTTCGCGCTGCTGGCGCTGGTGGCGGCATCAATCGAAAAATACAGCGTCGAAGTCCGTCACATGCAGCGCACCGAGGTGCTGGAGGCGGAGGAGTATTTCTCGCCCGGCCAGAAGGGTTCCAGCGCCATGCCGCACAAGCGCAACCCGATCCTGACCGAGAACCTGACCGGGCTGGCGCGCATGGTGCGGGCCTATGCCCTGCCCGCCATGGAGAACGTGGCGCTGTGGCACGAGCGCGACATCTCGCACTCGTCGGTCGAGCGCAATATCGGGCCGGATGCCACGGTGACACTGGATTTCGCCCTGGCGCGGCTGACCGGGGTGATCGACAAGCTGCTGGTCTATCCCGACAACATGGACGCCAACCTCAACAAGTTCCGCGGGCTGGTGCATTCGCAGCGCGTCCTGCTGGCGCTGACCCAGAAGGGTGTCAGCCGCGAGGACAGCTACCGGCTGGTGCAGCGAAACGCCATGAAGGTATGGGACCACGGCGCCGATTTCATGGCCGAGCTGAAGGCCGACCCGGAAGTCTCGGCGGTGCTGAGCGACGAGGAGATCGAGGAGAAATTCGACCTCGGCTACCACACCAAGCATGTGGACACGATATTTGCCCGGGTGTTCGGGGAGGGGTGATTTTCCCACGGCAATTTTAAAGGGGATCGAGATGTCTCCC
>CAXMSR010000003.1:0-24202 GCA_964195725.1 uncultured Kiloniellaceae bacterium
AGAAGAAGGCGCCAATGAGGCCCCCGACGACAAAGAGGGCTTTTTCGACTCGTTGGAATAACCCTGCTATCCCGGCCCGCAGGCAACGTCACCCTCGCGCCGCCGCATAGGGGGTATTGTCGCCTGTTCGACAATACCCCTTCATTGCCCCGCCCCACCTATCGTAATATGTGAACCATGAGCGTCGAATCGAAGATAAAAAGGCTCCCCGTAAAACCGGGGGTATACCTGATGAAGGACGCCTCCGGGGTGGTCCTCTACGTCGGCAAGGCCAAGAACCTTCGCATCCGCGTGCGCAGCTATCTGCGCCCCGAGGGCGACGGGCGCGCCCATGTGCGCTTTTTAATGGCGCGCACCAGGGATCTGGACTGGGTCGTCACCGATTCGGAAAAAGAAGCGCTCATCCTCGAGAACAACCTGATTAAAAAGCACCGCCCCCGCTACAACGTCGATCTGCGCGACGACAAGACCTACCTGTCGCTAAGGCTCTCGGTGGCAGACGAGTTCCCAAAGCTCACGATGGTGCGCCGCATCGCAAACGACGGCGCGCTCTACTTCGGCCCCTATTCCTCTGCGCGCGATCTGCGCGCCACCATCGAGCTGCTGCAAAAGGTCTTCCCGATGCGAAGCTGCTCGGCCCGCGAGTTCAGCTCGCGCACCCGCCCCTGCCTCTTTCACAAGACACGCGGCTGCAGCGCGCCGTGCTGCGGACTGATAGACAAGGCGAGCTACGCGGAAATGGTTGACGAGGTGATCCTCTTCCTCAAGGGTAAAAACGACGAGCTGACCAAGAGGCTAAAAGAAGAGATGTCGGCGGCGGCCGTGCGGCAGGACTTTGAAGAGGCGGCACTTGTGCGCGACCGCCTGCGCGCCGTAGAGGCCACGCTGGAGCGCCAGAAGGTCGTCACGCACAGCCGGATAGACCGCGACGTGCTGGGCTGGGTACGCGAGGGTGGCGAGGCGCAGTTTGCCGTGCTGGTGGTGCGCAGCGGGCAGGTGATCGACCGGCGCGGCTATTATCTGGGCGGCCCGCTAAACGAGGACGACGGCGAGGTGGTGTCCGAGTTCATCCGCCGCTACTACCGGGGCCAGCGGATAGTGCCCAACGAGGTGATACTGCCGGTTGACCCCGGCAGCGACGAGCGCGAAGTGCTGGAGCTGTGGCTGGGAGAGCGGCGCAAGCGCAAAGTCCGCCTGCACACACCCAGGCGCGGCGAAAAGCTGGAGCTGTTAAAGATGGCGTCGGCAAACGCCGCCGAGCTACTGAGCGAGCGCAGAAAGAGCAAGGTCGGCTTCGAGGCGGCGCTCGAAGAGCTGGCCCGGCGCATAGGCATGGACGCGCCGCCAAAGCGTATCGAGTGTTTCGACGTCTCCAACTTTCAGGGCCGCGAGGCGGTGGCGGGGATGATCTCGTTTAAAGACGGCTTCCCCTACAAACCCGGCTACCGGCGCTTCACCATAAAGACGATCGACGGCCCGGATGACTATGCCATGCTCCACGAGGCACTCACCCGCCGCTTCACCCAGGACCCGGAGCGAAAGAAAAAGCAGCCCCCCCTCCCCGACCTTCTGGTTATAGACGGCGGGCGCGGCCAGCTCTCGGCGGCGCTAAAGGCGCTGGAGGACGCAGGCGTGGAAAATCAGGCGGTTATCGGGCTGGCAAAAGCGCGAACGCTGTCGGGCGACGTGACGGGTGGAGCACGAGAATCGGTGCGATCGATGGAGCGGATCTTTCTGCCCGGCAGGAAAAACCCGGTCGTCCCCCCCCGAAACTCTTCGGCGATCTTCTTATTGCAGCGCGTCCGCGACGAGGCGCACCGCTTCAGCATCGAGTTTCACCGAAAACTGAGAAAGAAGCGCCACGCCGCCTCTGAGCTAGACGAGGTCCCCGGTGTGGGCCCCAACCGCCGCAAGGCGCTCTTGCGCCACTTCGGGAGCTTGAAGAAGATCAAAGCAGCCACCGCAAGCGAGCTGGGCGAGGTCAGCGGCGTCTCCACGGTGCTGGCCCGAGTGATCGAGGATTTTTTCAACGCCAAAGGCTGACCAGCACCCGGCCCTCGTTGACCCGTAGGGTGCCCCCTGCTATCATCGCCAAAATTTTGCATTCCATTTCGAGGAGCGAACAGCGTTATGTCTCAAAACGTACTGGACATACGAAAAGAGCGTGGATTTATCCAGCAGACCACCGACGAAGAGACGCTGAGAGAGACGCTCTCCACGCCCACCACCTGCTATATCGGCTTTGACCCCACCGCGCCGACGCTGCACGCGGGCTCACTCGTGCCGATCATGGCGCTGGCACACATGCAGCATGCGGGGCACAACCCCATAGCACTTCTGGGCGGCGGCACCGGACTTATCGGCGACCCCTCGGGCAAGACCGAGCTGCGAAAGATGCTGACCGCCGAGGACATCGTCGAGAACGGCAAGGGCATTAAAGAGCAGTTCTCGCGCTATCTGAACTTTGACGGCGGCGCAAAATTCATGAACAACGCCGACTGGCTCACCCAGCTCAACTACATCGAGTTTCTGCGCGACGTGGGCATCCATTTCTCCGTCAACCGCATGCTCGCCGCCGAGTCTTACAAGGCACGCCTTGAGACGGGGCTGAACTTCATCGAGTTCAACTACATGATCCTCCAGGCCTACGATTTTCTCGTGCTCAGCCGCACCGACGACTGCGTGCTTCAGATGGGCGGCAACGATCAGTGGGGCAACATCGTCGCCGGGGTCGATCTCATACGCCGTTGCGACGCCAAGTCGGCCCACGCCATCACCTTCCCGCTGCTGACCACCTCGTCGGGCGTGAAGATGGGCAAAACAGCAAAGGGCGCGCTCTGGCTCGACGCCGGGCGTACCAGCCCCTACGATTTCTACCAGTACTGGATCAACACCGAAGACCCCGACGTAGAGAAATGCCTCTCGCTCCTCACCTTCCTGCCGATGGACGAGGTAAGGCGGCTAGGCGCGCTGGAAGGCGCGGAGATACGCAAGGCCAAAGAGGTGCTGGCGTTTGAAGTAACCAAGCTCTGCCACGGCGAAGACGAAGCGCAAAAGGCCAAACAAGCGGCGAAAGCGCTCTTTTCCGGCGGCGCCGACATGGCGAGCGTGCCAACCTTCGAGATCGATGCCGCGACGCTGGCCGAAGGCATCGACGCCTTCGTGCTTTTTGCCGACGCGGGGCTGTGCAAGAGCCGTGGCGAAGCGCGCCGCCTCATCACGCAGGGCGGCGGCTACGTAAACGGCAAGAAGCTGGAGGCGTTTGACCGCAAGGTAACGGAGAGCGACTTGGAAGACGGCGCGATCCTTTTGCGCGCGGGCAAGAAGAAATACATGGCGGTAAAGCCCGTGTAGGCTCCGCTCAAAAAACGCTTGAACAATAAAAGGGGCTGTCCTAGTTAATCACCCCATATGTTCTTTAACTAGTTGTTTTAGCAGCTTTAATTGAACCTTTGGATCAGAGTGATTAAATCGCCACTCACATTCCTTCAAAAACAGGCAAAAGTGCTCTCTGGGAATGCCGTTAAATCTCCTCAAGTGGCGCTTGGCTTGATTCCAAAAATTCTCTATGCCATTTATGTGGTTCCCCTTGTCGGCAAACAGCTTGCTGTGGTTGATTCGGTAGTGCTTGAATTCCGACACATCCAGCACGTTGTAGCTGCCCCATGAGTCCGTGTATACAATGCTGTCGGGCAGAATTTTCTCGCGCATTATGGGCATCAAAGTGGCTGTCTTAGCGTCGGGGATCACCTTCGTGAAAACCTTGCCACCACGCTTTAAAAGGCCAAATACAGGGACTTTGCCTCCCGCCCCTCTGCCTCGCTTACCTTTGCGTCTGCCTCCAAAATAACTCTCGTCTACTTCGACCTCTCCGCTAAAGGGTGTGTCTTCTTCGACGGCCTCGAAAATCAACTCTCTAAGACGATGGAAATAGTACGACCCAGTGTTCTTGTTGACACCAACCAGGGAGGCAGCAGTTCGTGCTGTTGTCCCTGCCACAAAGTGTTCAATCAGGCGCTCTTGCTTGTGCCAGCTAAGTCTGCTCTTCCTCATGATCCCATCCTAGATAATTCTCGTTAACTAGGACAGCCCCTAATTTTAATGCTTTTTCGCTCGCGGTGCAGCTTTTTTCGCTCCAACGCACCGTCAGCCGGGTGTGCGTTGGAGCCTCCGGCGGCGAATACCCCGGCGACGAGGGGGTAGTCACCCCCTTGGGCAGAGGTTGTTTGCAGTGGCGCAGGTAAAGCATTATCCTAACGGCTGCGTTGCAGTTGTGTCCCGTCCCATTTTCGGAGGTTCGTGTATGCGTGTCGTTGTTTTGCGCTCTTTGGCGCTGCTTTTTTTGTGGGGCGTTTCATTTAACGCCTTTGCAGCCCCCCAACAAGATGCTCCCAGGGCCCACGCCCTGGCGATGCACGGGGCCCCAAAGTACGCCCCCGCCTTCACGCACTTTGACTACGCGAACCCAGAGGCCCCCAAGGGCGGCGAGTTTCGCCTGTCGGCGAGAAACACTTATGACAACCTAAACCCCTTCATCCTCAAGGGGGCGTCGGTGGACGGCAGCGGCTATGTGCTAGACACCCTGATGGTGAAGTCGGCCGACGAGCCCTTCACCCTCTACGGGTTGGTCGCCGAGTGGGTGCAGACCCCGCCCGATCGCTCGTGGGTGGCCTTCGGCATAAGGGCCGAGGCGCGCTTTCACGACGGCACCCCCATCACCGCTGACGATGTTATCTTCACCTTCAACGCGCTTAAAACCAAGGGGCACCCATTCTACCGCTTTTACTACGGTGCTGTGGCCGACGTGGAAAAAATCGGCGAGCGCGAGGTGAAGTTCACCTTCGTCGAGGGGGACAACCGCGAGCTGCCGCTCATCCTGGGCGAGCTGCCGGTGTTGCCCGAGCACTACTGGAAGGAGCGCGAGTTTGAAAAGACCACGCTGGAGCCCTTTCTCGGCTCGGGCCCCTACCGTTTCGGCAAAATTGACGCCGGGCGCTCGGTGGCCTACGAGCGGGTGGAGGACTACTGGGGCAAAGACCTGCCGGTAAACAGAGGGCGCTACAACTTTGAACGGATACGCATCGATTACTTTCGCGACGAGACGGTGGCGCTTGAGGCGTTCAAGGCGGGCGAATACGATCTGCGGCAGGAGTACACCTCCAAGGTGTGGGCCATAGGCTACGATTTCCCCGCCGTCAAGGCAGGCGAGGTCGAGCTTCGAGAGGTGAAACACAAAAATTCCACGGGGATGCAGGGCTTCGCCTTCAACGTGCGCAAACCCCTCTTCGCCGATCGCCGGGTGCGCGAGGCGCTGGGGTACGCCTACAACTTCGAGCTGGCAAATAAGCAGCTCTTCTACAACGCCTACACCCGGACGCACTCCTACTTTTCCAACTCCGAGCTGGCCTCCACAGGCATGATCACCTCTGAAGAATTGGCGCTCCTAGAGCCCTACCGCGAACGGCTGCCCTCCGGGGTCTTCGACGCCGAGTTCAAGCCGCCGTTCTTTGCCGCAGAGAAGGGCAGTCGCGACCCCTTTGCCCGCTCGACCAGGACAAATTTACGCAAGGCGGTCAAGCTCCTAAAGGAGGCCGGGTGGACGGTGGACGGCTCCGGAAAACTGGTAAATGGCGCGGGCGAGCCCTTTAGCTTCGAGATACTTCTTCTAAACCCTGCCTTCGAGCGCATCTCGCTTCCCTTTATAAAGAATCTGGAGCGGCTGGGGATCGAGGCGAAAATCCGCACCGTCGATCTTAGCCAATACGAGACCCGCACCGAGAAGTTCGATTTTGACATGGTGGTGTGGGTTTTTGGCCAGTCGCAATCGCCGGGCAACGAACAGCGCGATTTCTGGGGGTCGGTCAGCGCCGAAACACCCGGCGGACGAAACATCATCGGCATCAAAGACCCGGTGGTCGATGCGCTGATTGAAGGGGTGATCTCCGCCCCCGACCGCGAGGCGCTGGAGGTCGGCACCAGAGCGCTTGACCGGGTGCTTCTGTGGGGGCACTACATCATCCCCCACTGGCACATCCAGAGCTGGCGGCTGGCCTACTGGAATAAATTCGGTTACCCGGATACTACCGCCCCCTACGGGTTGGCGCTGGAGACGTGGTGGTCAAAATCCGCGAACCCAGCAAAAGCTGCGAAGCAGTGAAAGGCGTGCTGTAAGTGCTGACTTACGCCTTAAGGCGGCTTCTCCTTATCATCCCCACGGTGCTGGGGATAATGCTGGTTAACTTCGCCATCGTCCAGGTCGCCCCCGGCGGCCCGGTAGAGCGGTTGATGGGGCAGCTAAAGGGGCATGACCTGGGCGGCGGTGCCACTGCGCGCATCTCGGGTGCGGTGGGCGAGACCGCTGTCGCGGGCGACAGCCGCGCCGGGCGAGGCATCGAGCCGGAGTTTATAAAAGAGATCGAAAAACTCTACGGCTTCGACAAGCCCGCCCACGAGCGTTTTTTCAAGATGGTGAAGCAGTACGCGACCTTTGACTTTGGCGAGAGCTTTTACCGCGACCAGTCGGTGGTGTCGCTGGTGGCGGAGAAACTGCCGGTGTCGATATCGCTGGGCCTTTGGACTACGCTGCTGATCTATCTCGTGTCGATCCCGCTGGGCATAGCCAAGGCGGTGCGCGACGGCACCAAATTCGACCTGTGGAGCTCGGCGGCGATCATCGTCGGCTACGCCATCCCCGGCTTTCTCTTCGCGGTTCTCCTTATAGTGCTCTTTTCCGGCGGCAGCTATTTCAGCTGGTTCCCGCTTCGGGGGCTTACCTCCGACGGGTGGGAGTCGTTTAGTCTGCTCGGCAAGATCGCCGACTACTTCTGGCACCTTGCGCTGCCCCTGGCCGCCATGACGGTGGGCGGCTTCGCCACGTTGACGATGCTGACCAAGAACTCGTTTATGGACGAGATACACAAGCAGTACGTGGTCACCGCGCGGGCAAAGGGGCTGGGCGAGCAGCGCATCCTCTACGGCCACGTCTTTCGCAACGCCATGCTCATCGTGGTGGCGGGCTTTCCCCAGGCGTTTCTGTCGATCTTTTTTGCGGGGTCGATCCTTATAGAGACGATCTTCTCGCTCGACGGCCTGGGCCTTCTGGGGTTCGAGTCGGCGGTCAACCGCGATTACCCCGTGATGTTCGCCACCGTCTATGTCTTTAGCCTTCTGGGACTCGTTTTCAACCTGATAAGCGATCTGACCTACATGGCGATCGATCCACGGATCGATTTTGACAAGAGGCAGGGGTGATAGCGATGGCGATGGAGCTTTTCAACTTCACCCCCCTGACGCGCCGAAGGCTCGGCAACTTTCGCGCCAACAGACGCGGCTGGTATTCACTCTGGCTCTTTACGGTGCTCTTCACGCTCAGCCTCTTTGCCGAGGTGATCGCGAATGACAAGCCGATCCTCGTCAGCTTCGGGGGCGAGCTCTACTACCCGGTAGCGGTGGACTATCCCGAGACGATGTTCGGGGGCGATTTCGCCACAGCAGCCGACTATCGCGACCCCTTCGTAGTTGAACTGATCGAGGCAAAAGGCTGGCTCTTCTGGCCCCCCATCCCCTTTAGCTACGACACGGTCAACAGCGAGATAGACGGCCCGGTGCCCTCGCCGCCCACTACCCGCAACTGGCTGGGCACCGATGACCAGGGGCGCGACGTGGCGGCGCGGCTGCTCTACGGCTTTCGCATCTCGGTGCTCTTCGGGTTGTGCCTGACCGCCATAGCCAGCGTGGTGGGCATCTTCGCCGGGGCGGTGCAGGGCTACTTCGGCTCGTGGATCGACCTCGTATTCCAGCGGTTTATCGAGGTGTGGTCGGGGCTGCCGGTGCTTTTTTTGCTAATCATCCTCTCCTCGGTGGTCGAGCCCAACTTCTGGTGGCTCTTGGGGTTGATGTGCCTCTTTAGCTGGACGGGGCTGGTGGGGGTGGTGCGCGCCGAGTTTTTGCGGGCGCGAAACTTCGACTACGTGCGCGCCGCCAGGGCGCTGGGGGTGGGCGACTGGACGATCATGTACCGCCATGTGCTGCCCAACGCGATGGTGGCCACCCTGACCTTTCTGCCCTTCATCCTAAGCGGCTCGATAGTGACGCTGACCTCGCTGGACTTTCTCGGCTTCGGCATGCCCGCAGGCTCGCCCTCGCTCGGTGAACTTCTGGCGCAGGGCAAGGCCAACCTCAACGCCCCCTGGCTGGGGATAACGGTCTTCTTTGTGCTGGCGCTGATGCTCACCCTCCTCATATTCATCGGCGAAGCGGCGCGCGATGCTCTTGACCCGAGAAAAGCGGTAGCCGGGCCGCCCCCCGCAGAAAAAAGCGCGCTAGAAGCGCAGAGTGTGGAAGCGTGATGATAAACGAGCAGCCCCTTTTGAGGGTGAACGAGCGGAGTGTCACCTTCGCCACCCCCGGCGAAGCGGTGTACGGTGTTCTTGACCCAAGAAAAGCGGTAGCCGGTCCGCCCCCCGCAGAAAAGAGCGCGCTAGAAGCGCAGAGCGTAGAGGCGCGATGATAAACGAGCAGCCCCTTTTAAAGGTGAGTGATCTGAGCGTTTCGTTTACCACCCCCGACGCAGAGGTGAAAGCGGTGCGGGGGGTGAGCTTCACTCTGGAGCGCGGCAAGACCCTGGCGCTGGTGGGCGAGTCGGGCTCGGGCAAATCCGTTTCGGCGCTCTCGATCCTTCAGCTGCTGCCCTATCCACAGGCGCGCCACCCCTCCGGTTCGGTGACTTTCGAGGGGCGCGAGCTGCTTGGGGGGTCGCAGGCAGAGCTGCAAGAGGTGCGTGGCGACCGGATAGCGATGATCTTTCAGGAGCCAATGACCTCGTTAAACCCCCTGCACCGGGTGGGCAGGCAGGTGGCAGAAACCCTGATAGTTCACCGGGGGCTCTCGCTTAAAGAGGCGCGTACGCGGGTTCTGGAGCTATTCGAGTTGGTGGGGATAAAAGAGCCCGAGCGGCGCATCGATTCCTTCCCCCACGAGATGAGCGGCGGGCAGCGCCAGCGGGTGATGATCGCGATGGCGCTTGCCAACGAGCCCGACATCCTCATCGCCGACGAGCCGACCACCGCTCTGGACGTGACGATTCAGGCGCAGATTCTGGCGCTCATAGACGAGCTGAAAGAGCGGCTGGGGTTGGCGGTGCTTTTGATTACCCATGACTTGGCGATAGTGGAGAACTACGCCGACCGGGTATGCGTGATGCACGAGGGGGTAATCGTCGAAGAGGCGCAGGCCGCCGCGCTCTTTGCCGCGCCCTCGCACCCCTATACGCGCGCGCTCCTGGCCGCCGAGCCCAAAGGTGCCCCCGCCCTGCTCGACAGCGAGGCCCCCGTGGTTCTCTCGGCCAGAGACCTGCGCGTCTGGTTCCCCATACGAAAGGGCCTCTTTCGACGCGTCGCCGGCCATGTAAAGGCGGTGGACTCGGTGGACGTTCAGGTCAGGCGCGGCCACACCCTGGGCATCGTCGGAGAATCGGGCTCGGGCAAGACCACCCTGGCGCTGGCGCTCTGCCGCCTGACCGATTCTAGCGGCGAGATATCATTTTACGGGCGCTCCATCGAGGGGTTGTCCGGGGCCGAGCTCAGAAAGCTGCGGCGAGAGATACAGATAGTCTTCCAAGACCCCTTCAGCTCGCTCAGTCCGCGCATGAGCGCCCGGCAGATCATCGAGGAGGGGCTAAAAGTCCACTCTCCGAAGATGGGCAATGCGGAGCGCCGCCAGTTGGCGCAAAAGGCGCTTCAAGACGTGGGGATGGAGATCGAATCGCTGGAGCGCTACCCCCACGAGTTTTCGGGTGGGCAGCGCCAGCGCATCGCCATCGCGCGCGCCCTGGTGCTGGAACCCTCGGTGCTGATCCTGGACGAGCCCACCTCGGCGCTCGACCGCTCGGTGCAGGCCCAGATAGTGGATTTATTGCGGAAACTCCAGAGGGAGAAGGGGTTGACATATGTCTTTATTTCCCACGATTTAAGGGTGATTCGCGCTCTCTCCAACGAAATTATCGTAATGAAAGATGGGAAATTAGTAGAGAAAGGCAGCGCAAAAGAGGTATTTTCTAACCCTACGCATCCATACACGCGCCAACTTATCGCCGCTGCATTTGAACTTAGGATTTGAGTATTGGTGACGAGATGAAGTGGAAAATATATGGAAACCGCACCATCGCCCGCCGTCTGGCCCCGGTGGAGATGGTGGCCCTTCTGCAGCCGGGGTTCAAGCTTGGCGCAACTGACCAGCTCTGCGTCTTTCAGGGGGAGAAGTGTCTTGACGTCATGACCCGGGGCACCGAGCGCACCTCGGCCGGGCTAAACTGGATCAGACGCCTGCTCTCGGCCAAGACTCCCCCCGCTGTTTTAGTAGTTGACGCCCTCGCATTTGACCTCTCCCTTGACCTGGAGACCACTGATCTGGAGGGCAACCCCCTCTATGCCGAGCTCGCCAGCGAGCTGATTTTCAAGCCGGTCGAGGCGGCGGGGCTCGCCGCGATGCTCAGAAGAAATCCGGTGCTCTCCCTGAGTGACCTGACCTCTTACCTTGAAAAGAGAGTCGCCCCCCTCTTCGCCAATCAGCACGATACCGCCTCGACGATGGCCGCAAAGTACATTGAGGCAGAGGTTAAAAAGGCGTTTGCCAAGGAGCTTGGAGCCCTGGGGCTTGCTGTCAGGAATTTCGCCTTCGTCTGGGCGGACGATGACGAGTCGTTTGAGCGCATCGAGGCCTCGGCCCGCAAGAGAGCGCGGGAGAAGTGGCGGATGGGGGTGGCCCGGTCGGTGCCCGATACCCATCGCCTCTACGAGCTGCACTTTGCGCGCATCGAGGTCTTGACGACGATAGTTGGGGATGAAGAGAGGATAGCGAAGGCCCGGGCGGCGCTTGTCGAGGGGAGAGCGATGCTGGCAAGACAGCGCAGCGTCTTTACCGCGAACCAGGTGTCGCTGGCCCAGGGCAAGGCAGCGCTGGCAGCGGAGTTTTCCACTTCCGAAGACGATCGACGCCGTTTGAAGGAAGAAGAGGCCTCCCTCGCTCTGAAGAGAGCCGCCCTGCAAAGCGTGGACGAGGCGTTAAACACCGGCGGGCAAGAGCTCGCGAGCTCTTTGGGGTTGTTGGCAGACGACGAGGCCAACCTCGCCGACGGGCAGGCAGCGTTTATAAAGGACGAGGACGGGCTCAACGGGGAAAGGGCTGCGTTAGAGCGCGGGGCGGCTTCGCTGGCCGAGAAGGTTGAGGCGCTTTCCGGAAGAGAGCGGATGCTTGTCGGCAAGCGAGAGGTGCTAGGCGAGCAGCTTTCGCAGTGCTCCGGGCGGGAGCAGGCGCTATCGGACGAACGGGCGAAATTTACGCAGGGAAGAGCGACAGCTGCCGGAGCCCAAGAGAAGCTGGCGGAAGAGCAAAATGCTTTTGAAGCGCGAAACGACCAGCTCCGCGCCGGTGTCGAAAAGCTAAGGGAGGGCGAGCAGAAGCTGAACAAGTGGGAGGCAAAGCTGGCTGGAGAGGCCCAAGTCCTCGAAGAGACTGGGCAAAAATTGCAGGCTGTCAATGCAGCGTTAACTGAAGACGAGGCCGCTCTCGCGCAGCGGCAGCGCCAACTCTCCGAAGAGAAGAGTTCGCTGGACGCGCCGAGGGAGATCGTAACCGCCGGGCGCGCCGCCCACAGGGCGCAGATGGAAGAATTTCTTGCCAAAGAGGCAGAGCTCATCGCGGTAAGATGCAGCCTTGCAAGGGCGAAAGGCCGCGCCCAACCCCCCTCTCTCTCTCTGGAAAACGATGGGGACAAGGGCTCGGTGCAAGAGGGCAAGCTCACTTCCCAGGGGCCGCCCCTAGACGGCAGGGCAGCTCTGGACGAGGCGCTGGAAAAACTCGGCACCGACGAGGCCAAGCTTTTGGAAGGTAGAGCTAAACTGGCAGCCGACGAGGCCAAGCTCTCTGCGGACAGGAAAAAGCTCAAGGCGGATAACGACTCTCTGGCGACGGCGGAGCTTTCGGCAACTGGCGAAAAGAGTGGAAAGTTAGCCGCAAAAAAAGCGCGCCTCCTGAAAAAAGAGGAGCGCCTGGACAAAAAAGAGCAACAGCTCCTTAAGAAGAAGGAGAGCTTAAACAAAAAGGAAGGGCGGCTTTGCAAGAAGAGCGAAAGCCTTGAGAAGAAAAAGGTGCAGCTGAAAAAGAAGGCTGATTCGCTGGCCGCGCAAGAAACCGGGCTGGCTGTGGAAGAAACCGAGCTGGCCGTGGAAGAAACCCGGCTGACCGGGGAAGAGGCCCGACTTGCTGTTGACGAGGCCAAGCTGGGCGAGGAAGAAACAAGACTTGCCGGGGAAAAAGCCAAGCTGGCCGGGGAAGAGGCGAGGCTCGCCGAACGCCGAGAGGCGCACACCGTTGACGAGGCCCGACATGCCGGCGACGGGGAGACCCTGGCCCAGGGGCGGGCTAAGTTTGCACAGAGCAGGCAGCAGCTTTCCGGTGTTGACGGCAAGCTGGCCGATGGCGGAGGGGTATTGGATGAGCAGCGACACTCCCTTAATGCCGAGCAGACACGCCTCTCTCTTGAAGGGGCAATGTTCGACGATGAAGAGTCGGCCCTCTCGGTGGCGGAAGATGGACTTAAGGTGCTCCGCAAGGAGTTGTCCGACGAAGAGGCGAAGCTAAAAGCGCAAGTGGAGCGACTCGCGGCGGACAGAAACGGGTTGGTCAATGAAGAGGAGCGCCATAGCACCGGCAAAGCCAGGTTTGCGCAGATAAATACACAGTTTTTGACCAGAGGCAAACACCTGTCCGATGAAAAGATCAGGCTTGCCGGGCAGGCGGAGGCGCTCTCCGAAAAAGAGGTCGGCCTCAAAGACGAGGCTGAACGGATTGAAGGCGAGCGGGCCATGATCGCAGAGGACGACAAGCGGCTGGCCCAAGAGGCGACTGTCCTTGAAGCTGAACGGACGCGATTGCTGGGTCAACAGGCCAAGTTGGTTGAGGCGCAAGAGGGGTTGTTTGAACGCGATAAGGCGCTCGGCGTCGAGCTAAAGCGGCTCGCGGAGGAGCAAACGGCCCTGGCGCGTGGAGAGGGCAGGCTTCCCAAGGCTGAATACGAGATGCTCCTCTGCGCGGCGCTTGGCGCGAAAATCCTGGATAACGACAACCTGACGACAGCTCAGATAAAGGGGCTCCTTGGAAATGTCAGGGAGAAAACCCAGGCGCTTAAAAAAGGGTTGGCCGTGACCCGCGCCAAGGTCGAGAAGGTGTTGAGCGAAGGGCCGCCCGAGTGGGGTGCGCGCGTCAAAGCAGATGCGCCGGGTGACGATGAAGGCGAATATCTCGGAGCCGAGGATTGGAGCGACGGCTTGGGAGACGCGCAGTTTGGCCTCTACACAAATAACAAGGTTCCTCCTGCTGCACCCGCGCCTGAAGCGGGTGGGCAAGTGCCCACCCGACAGGGCCACGTCAAGAGGTCTTACGGCCCCTCTGCCCTGGGAGGCGGCACGGACAATGCGAGCGCAAAGAGCTCTGGGGAGCCCCACCTGAACCTTGGAATGTCGGGGGGGATGCAGACCGTCGCCACCCGCTGCCTGCATTGCCTTGCGCCGGTCAAGGCCGAGTCAAAAACTTGTTCCAATTGCGGACGCCTGCTGGAATAGAGTCAAGCTGCCACTGCCACTGCCACTGCCACTGCCACTGCCACTGCCACTGCCACTGCCACTGCCAAAAAGCCACCTCACAGCCCTCTACCCAGGAGGCGTGCGCGTGAAAATATCCAGCGCCAGTCGTTACCCTCGCTGCATGGCCTTTCCCCCTGTTTGGGCGACTGATTTTCATCTGTAATAGTGGTGGAAACTACCTTTGAACAGTCATGCCGTTTTTTTTAAAAACACGTTTTTTTTG
This sequence comes from uncultured Kiloniellaceae bacterium, assembly GCA_964195725.1. Classification (GTDB taxonomy): domain Bacteria; phylum Desulfobacterota; class Deferrisomatia; order Deferrisomatales; family BM512; genus CAXMSR01. The sequence goes on from CAXMSR010000003.1 coordinate 13,864, forward strand.
GTTGACAATGCCCCGGATACCGGGTTTGCCGTTAAGGAGTGTGGACAAGTCGCTCCAGGGCCGTCGAAAATCTATCCGATAACCCACGCGGCACGTAAGTGGCTGTAATTACAGAATTATTATATGTGTACAATTTTTGTGCACTCTTGTCTGCCTGTGGTATATCCCGCAAAAAAAGCGGCTGTCGGCACAGTTCTCCATAAGTTGTCCACAGATGTTTGTGGAGGAGTGGCCGAGCCGATCATAAACCTGTGAAGTGTTAAGGATTTATGTTTTTCGAGGTCTCATCCTGGCGGCTCAGCCCTCAAGAGGCGGCAGCCTTTTCAGAGCCGGTAAAACGGGCGGCAGTACCTGCGACCCGGCGATAGATAAGGTAGAGCGCGGGCACTACCCCCAGCGTCAGGACGGTGGATACCAGGAGGCCGAAGATGATGACCATCGCCATCGATTGCCACCACTGGGAGGACTCGGTGTTGTACTGGATGGCGAAGTTCAAAAAGTCGATGTTTACCTTTGCCGCCATCGGCAAGAGCCCCAGGATGGTGGTGATGGCGGTAAGGAGCACCGGGCGAAGGCGTATTATCGCTGCCGTCACCACCGCTTCGCGCACCGCAAGGCCGCGCTGCTCAAAGCGGCGAATGGCGTCGAGCAGCACTATCCCGTTGTTGACCACTATGCCCGCAAGCGAGATGACGCCGATGCCCGACATTATTATCCCGAAGGGCTTGTCGAAAGCTATAAGCCCAAGAAAGACGCCGGTAAAAGAGAGCACCACCGAGCACATGACGATCAGCGGGATGAGCACCGAGTTGAACTGGATGACCAGGATCATGGCGATTAAAAAGAGCGCGATGCCGAACGCCTCTTGGAGGAATACCTTGGATTTTTCTTCTTCCTCGGCCGCCCCGCCGAAGCGATAGGTTATGCCCTGGGGCATCGCCTGCGCCTCTACTTTCTCCTGAAAGGTTGCGCGTATGTCGGCGTCGGCCACCACCCAGGGCTCTAGGTCGGCCCCGGCGGTGAGGACGCGCTTGCGACCATAGTGCTTTATCTGCACCGGGCCCGGCACCAGCTCGGCGGTGGCGACCGTGGTGATGGGGGTCGCCGCGTTTAGCGGCCCCGGCACACCCACAAGCTCCATGCGCCTGGTGTCGGTGCGGTATTTCCGGGGGAGCTTGACGATGATGTCCTGCTCGTCGTCGCCGTGGCCGAAGGTGCCGGTCTTTAAGCCGCCGACGGTCATCTTGATCGTGTTGGCTACAGTGGCTTGGTCCAGCCCCACCAGCCCGGCGCGCGCCTTGTCCACCCGCCACTCCAGCGTGGGCTGTGCGGTGGCGGCGTCGTCCGAGGGCTTGGTGACGCCGTCGATGGTGGACATGAGGCGCTTCATGTCGTTTATAACGCGGGTCATTACCGAGAGGTCTTCTCCATAGATATCAATGGAGACAGGTTTGCCGGTGGGTGGCCCGTCGTCGGGGACGATCACATCGTAATCCGCGCCGAAGAGCGGATGAGTGACGAGGTTGCCCTCGCGGTCGAGCCCTTCAAGGCGGTTTCTAAGCTGGGCCAGTGAATTAAAGGTCGGCTCGCTCCAGTAGTCCCGATGGGCGAACTGGATACGCAAGGCGCCGGGCCCCGTGCTTCCCGAACCCCCAAGCCCCAGGGTTACCCCTACGCTCTTGAGGTTGGTGATGGGTAGCGCAAAACCGCTGCCCTCGCGCCCGAAGAGCCGGGCCTCGGCGGCGTCGGCCAGCTTGTTTATCTCCTCGATAGAGGTTCCGTCGGGCGGCGTGATCGAGACGATCACCATCTTGGGGTCGAGGGTGGGGAAAAACTCCATGCCCCTGCCGAAAACGCCAAACCACATAAGCGCCACTGCAAGGGTAAGAAACGAGGTCCCAACCGTCCACAGCGGGCGGTCGAGCATGAAGTCCAGTGTCCTGCCGTACTGCACCGCCAGGGCGTAGTTGGGCTTTTCAGTCTCGGGGTCTATCGATAATTTAGCGCCTTTTTTCACCTTCATGGTCAGCGCCGCCATCGTTGGATTGATGACCAGAGCGACAAAGAGCGAGCAGAGCAGCACGATGATCACCGTGCGCGGCATGTAGCTCATAAACTCGCCCATGATACCCGGCCACATCGTCATCGGCAGAAACGCCCCGACGGTGGTGGCGGTAGACGCGATGACGGGCCACGCCATCTCGCTGGTGCCGTTTAGCGCGGCCTGGACGCGGTCGGCCCCCAGGCAGCGGTGGCGGTAGATGTTCTCGATGATGACGATGGCGTTGTCCACCAGCATCCCCAGTGCCATGATGAGCGAGAAGAGCACCACCATGTTGAGCGTGTAGCCGATCACCGAGATGATCACTATGGAGAGGAGCATCGAGAAGGGTATCGCCCACGCGACGAGGATGGAGTTGCGCGCACCCAGGCCAAAGAAGATAACGAGGAGCACGAGGATAAGTGCGGTGCCGATGCCGTTCTCCAGATCGGCCACAGAGCTGTGGATGTCGGTGGAGATGTCGGTGATGACCACGAGCTTGACGCCGTCGGGCAGGTTCAGCGCCGCGCTGGCCGCGTGGCAGTCCTCGATCAGCTGTAGGACGTTGGAGCCGGTCTTCTTTATGATCATTATCGAGATCGATTTTGCCGGTTCAACGTAGTGGTTGACAGGAGTCTCGCCGTCTTCATCGGCAAAATCGTAGAGGCGTGCCCGTGATTTCTCCTCTGAAAAATCGTAGCGCACCGAAGCGACATCCTTCATGTAGATCGGCACCCCGTCCTGCCCCGCGCCCACCACCAGCTCGAAGATCTCACCGACGGTGGTAAACTCGCCCGGCGCGCGCATCACAAGCCGCGTAGAGGGCAGCACCGAGGCCCCCGCCGAGACGTTGCGGTTCGAGCCGCGCAGCACGCCCTGCACCTGGGTTAGCGACAACCCGTAGTAGCGCAGTCGGTCGGGGTCGACCTCGATCAAAATCTCGCGGTCGCGGCCGCCGCGCACCTTTACCTCCAGAACGCCGGAGACCAGTTCCAGCTTGTCCTGTATGCGCTCTGCGACGTTATCCAGCTCGGAGAGGGTGATGGAGGCACCCGAGACCAGATTGTAGACGAGCACCGGGTGCTCTTCGTCGATGGAGAACTCTTTTATCACCGGCTCTTCGGCGTCGGCGGGCAGATCGCCCTTGGCGGTGTCCACGGCGTCGCGCGTGCGCTGCACAGCCGTCTGGGTCTCTACGTCGGGATCGAACTCCAGGGCGATCACCGAGACCGACTCAGAAGAGGTGGAGGTCAGCTTGGAGAGCCCGTCCACGCCGTCAAGCTCGGTCTCCAGGGGGATCGTTATCGCGGTTTCGATGTCGGCGGGCGCCGCGCCGTCGAGCGACGTGGTCACCAAGACGACGGGAATCTTGACTTCGGGGAAGTTCTCCCTCGGCATCGAGGTGTAGGTAGCGGCGCCGAAGATGAGGATACCCACGCAGAGCACGATGACGGCCACGTAGTGTTTTATTGCGTAATGCGTTATCTGCACCTTGGTCGCCTCCGCCTATGGCTCGTTGCTTACGCGGGAGGCGAGCTTGCCGTCTTCCACTACCACGTTGACTTTTTCGCCTGGGACTATGCCCTTCCAGCCTCTTATTACCAGCTTGTCGCCTTCGACCAGACCCGACCCTATGTGTACCGAATCACCCGAGATGGAGAGCGGCTCGATCATGCGCGCGCTGACAGCTTTTGCGCCATTTGCGCCCTCGACCACCAGCACCTGCGGCCCTTCGTCGGTTACCTGCACCGCCGAGATGGGGACGATCACCGCCGCTTCATAGTGAAGAAAGCTGATACGCCCTTCGGCGATCATTCCCTGGCGCAGGGCCCCGCCGGGATTTTCAGCGGTGAGCTCCACCTCGAAGGTGTTGGAGGTGGGGTCGGCGGCGCGCGCCACCCGTGTGATCTTGGCGGGAATCTCAAGGCCGCCGTCCTTGGAACCGGTGAGCTTGGGTAGCCCCTGAATGATCAGGGTTGCCTCAATGCGCGAAGTCGCGCCGGGCTGCACAAGCGCCACGTAGCTGGCCAGGGCAGGGTTGTCCATGTCGAAGAAGGGGACGTAGCGGTCGGGGATATTGACTAGCGCCTTGATGGTAGAGAAATCGAAGATCGTAGTGAGCGGCTGTCCGGTTTTGACGACCTCGCCCGTTTCGGCGAGATGCTTTTCAATGATCCCCCCGAAAGGGGCCGCGATCGTGTGTTTTGCCAGTCGGACCTTGAGTGAGCCCTCTGCCGCGTCTATCTCGCTCATGCGCGCGCGCGCGACCTCGACGGCGGCCAGCGCTTCGCTTGATGCCGCCATGGCTACCTCGACGGCCAGCCCGGCGCGCTCTTTGGAGTCGGCCGCCCGCTCTACGCCGAGCCGCGCCTGGGTCAGGCCGTCGCGTGCCCTGTCCAGCGAGGCCTTTGTCACCACACCCTCGCGCACTAGCTTTTCTGCGCGGTCAAAGTCTACCTGCGCCAGCTCCAGAGCCGATTGTGCGCTGGCCAGATCGAGGTCGATCGCGCCAGCGTCGCGCCTGGCTTTTGTCAGAGAGGCGCCTGAGCGTTTCGCGGAACTTTGTGCCACTGTCAGGGCAGCCTTGGAAGACGTTTTTGCGGCCCTCATCTCGGCAAGCGAGGCCTGGAGTGTTTTGGTGTCGAGCGTCACAAGAGGTGCTCCGGCAGCTACCTTGGCACCCTCGCGTACCAGCCAGCTGTGGAGCTTGCCGCCGAACTCGGCGGCCACCACCGAGCTGCGGGCAGCCTCTAGCCGCGCAGGCAGCACCAGCTTCTCGTTAAAGGGCATGGTGTGTACGGTTTGGACCTCTACATTCGGGAGCTTTTGCACCGTAGGCTCGACAGCCTCGGGGGCCTTGTTTTTTGCGGTCGCCATGATGGTGGCGATGACAACCACTAGCAGTATCGGTACTGCCCACGTTATCATTCGGGCCATTTTTGACGGGCGTTTCGCTTCCTGGCTCATTGCTGCTCCGGTGCTGTCATGCGCTTGGCGTGGCAACCGCATGGTGTTGGCTGATTTTCAACAAAGGCTACGATACTGCAACCAGCGCAGGGATCAAGGATAAGGTGAACAAAAATTCATTTTTTGCGGAAAAAAGTCGCTCACAGGGATAAATCCGTTGTAGAGCCGGGCTATTTCTACTTCCAACGACGGTGTCGCTGCAGCCCCAAACTCCCAGGCCGCCACCGTGGTGGTGTTGTCGCACCGGAGCGCAAAGACACGCACTAATATACCTTGCTTTAGCCGGTGAGGTAGTAATTCGAACAGTTGGTGCGGTTGGTCGTGTTTTCCCGGGAACCCGATACTCCAATGCTGCCAAAGTCGGGTACTTTTTTACAGGGCAGGGGGCGGCTGGTTTTTTTGTGGAGGTATTTTTTCAGCTTCCTCTGCTTTGCCGAAAAAACTTGATTTTAAGAGTGTTTTCCAACATTGTACGAGAGTGGTTGTCTGTAAGTATTTCAAATTGTTGGATTAGTTTTTATCGGTTGACATAAATGTTAGTTGAATTGCTTTTCATAAGTGCTGGAGCGGCTTTGGGAGCTGGTATGCGCTTTCTGGTCGTCAGCTGGCTTACTGCGGTGTCTCCCGGCCAATACCCTTGGGGCACATTGACGGTTAACCTTGTCGGTTGTTTGGCGATAGGGATGGCTTGGGGGCTAAGCGCCAACTATGGCTGGGGTACCTCGGTCAGGACCTTTTTATTCGTCGGTGTGCTGGGTTCGTTTACTACATTCAGCTCATTTGGGCTTGAGACCATAAACCTCGTCAAGAGCGGGGCGTTGGGACAGGCCCTGAGTTACATAGCGGTGTCGAACCTCGGTGGTTTTTCCCTGGTTTGGCTGGGGCTTAAACTTTGCCGCCCTGTTTCCGCTTGAAGAAAGGACGGAGGGGATATTGAAGTATTCGGGACGTATATTGCTTGTAGTTTCACTTAGCGCTGTGCTCTGGGCCGCCGCCGCCGTGTGCGCGTGGGCCACAGACGAGGCCGAAGCGTTGCCGCCGCCAGAGGCTTATATAACCTCCGAGGGCTGCAAGAAATGCCACGAAGACAAGTATAACGCCTGGAAACGCACGTATCACTCCACCGCAGTCCAGAAAGTCGAAGACAAGCCAGATGCCATAATGGGCGATTTTGACCAGACTGGTATCGGCTTTTCAAAAGAAGACGTCGAGTACACCATCGGCGCGCACTGGAACCAGCGCTACATGAAAGAGATCGACGACGACTACTACATTTTGCCGAAATTGTGGTCGATCTCCAGCCAACGCTGGGAGCCCTACAACGTCTGGGGTTGGCGCAAGATGCCCTACTCCAAGTTTTGTGTCGGGTGCCACGCCACCCGTTACGATCCCGTTGACAACAGCTACGTCGAGCACACCATCGGGTGCGAAGTTTGCCACGGTCCGGGTCGCGAACATGCCGACGCCGGCGGCGACATCGACAAGATAATCCATCCGAACAAGCTGGGCAGCGTCGAGATGGAGCTGATCTGCGCTTCGTGCCATGTGCGGGGGTTGGACAATTCGGGCCAGTACCACTTCCCCGTGGGGTATGTGGCGGGACGGGATCTGACCAAGTATTATACGCCCACCAAAATGATCGATGGCGAAGCGAAGGGCGATGCGTTCCTCAGGCTCTTTCGCAAATGGTGGTCAAATGTAGGCAGCGCTGACAGCGAGTGCGAGGTGTGCGGTATCTTTGGCGACAGGGGAGGCCGCGAGCCCAAGACGGTGACCGATTACTGCATGAGCTGCCACAAGTACAATGAGAAATACCCCGAGCACACCTTTCACAAGGCCGAGGTGACGTTGGAGTGCGCCGATTGCCACTACAAGGTCGAGGTGGTGATCGATGAGGAGGACGAAGAAGACGATGAAGACGTCCACTCCGTCTCCTATTTTCTGGTACACAAGAAGACCTGCTACGACAGGGACTACACCACAGCGTGCAGCAAGTGCCATGAAAACTTTACCGCCGACTCTGTTGAGAGGCAGCTGGGTATCTGGCTGGGACGCGATTCGATACACGACTGATGGCAGTATGTTATAATTAACGTAAATTGGTTAACGCGACGTACCCAGCAGCCGCTGGCTCATGGCTTTCGGTTCGCTCTTAGGTTGCCGGGTCTTGGTTGCAAGCCCGGAGAGAGCTCGATGGGCAATCCCGATAAAGTGATTCACGTCGATTTCAAGGGCAGGAAACGTGGTGGCAGGCCTTCGGGGCCGGGGCTCGGGCCCCGCTTCCTCGTAAAGACGAGCGTTGCCATACTGATGGTCTTGCTGGTGGCAGTTTCTGTCGCCGATCCCCGCTTGATAGCCTCAGGATTTTTTGCTCCGACCCTCATCGCCGTGAGCGTTATTGGAGCCCTCTGGCTAAGGCGCATCCTGATTCGCCGCCTGGTGAGCGCACAGTACGTAAAGACGATGCGCGACCTTGCAGATAAAAAAGACGCCTCCAAAGAGACCACCCTGCACTGAACAGCTATGAAAACGAAGTTTATACCGCGCTGCTCGCCTTGCCCGGCTACCCGTCGGTGCGAGGATTAAAGCCAAGCGGACAGAGACCTACGGACAGTGGATTATCTAAACGGAAACAAACGTAGACTCCTCACGAGGCGTCAGTCGCGTTTTAACCGGGCGAGGGGAGCCCGCGTGAGGCGGCGCAGGGTGTTTTTATCCCTCATCGGCCTGGTTGCCGCCGGTTTTGCCTTCAGCCTCATGGCGCGCTCAATCGACGGCGTGCCGCCAAACACCTCCCAGGCAGCCATCGACCCCGCAGCTACCAAATGGCCCTCTGCAGCGCAGATCATCTCCTACATCGACCACCCCACCCCGGTCGCCGACGGCGAAGGGCGACTGGTCGAGAGTGTCGGCGATTTCAAGATCATCTACACCCTCGTCCCCGAACTTCAGCTTCGCGCCGAGAAGCTGTTTAGCCGCTACAGCGTGCCCTATGGTGCGTTGGTGGCGCTAGAGCCCTCCACCGGGCGGGTGTTGGCGTTGGCCGAGTATAGCGCGAAGGACGAGGACGCCGGCGGGCTGGCGTTAAAAGCGAGCTACCCCGCCGCGAGCCTGATAAAGATGATCACCGCCACCGCTGCGCTGGAGACGGGGAGGGCCACCCCCGACACCAGCTTTCGCTACGAGGGCAGCCCCTACAAGCTCAAGAAACGCAAGATTTCCCCGAAGAATAAGCGCCGCGAGCACAACGTCTCCACCCTCTCGGATGCCCTTGGACGCTCCAATAACGTAGTTTTTGGCAAGATTGGCGCAGACATAGTCGGCCAGGAGGGGCTTCTGGCGTCGCTGGAGGCGTTTCACTTCAACGAGGCGATCCCCTTCGATTTTCCGTTGCAGACCAGCCTTGCCACGGTGCCTGAAGAACCCTACCCGCTGGCGCGCACCTCGGCGGGTTTTGGCGACGTCTACATCAGCCCGATCCACGCTGCGCTCATCGCCGCAGCGATAGCCAACGGTGGGGTCATGATGCGCCCCTACATCGTGGACAGCATAGAAGACGTTTCCGGCAACTTGATCTTCGCCAACTCGCCCCAGCCGCTGGGTCGGGTGACCGACGAGGAGACCGCCGCCAAGGTGGCCGGGATGATGACCCGCACCATAAGGAGCGGCACCTCGACCAAGACCTTCTACCGCCACGCCCGAAAGCTGGTGAATAGTGTAAAGCTCGCCGGGAAAACCGGCAGCCTGACCGGCGACGATCCGCCGGGGCTCTATGAGTGGTTTGTGGGTTTCGGGCCGGTGAAGACCCCCGAGATAGTGGTGGCGGGGCTGGTGGTCAATCAGGGGGACTTGTGGCACATCAAGGGTTCGTACGCGGCGATGGTGCTCTTTAGGGAGCACTTCGGCTTGTAGCCCTTTTCCCTACCTTGCTCGTCCCCCCCCCATTAATAGCTGGACAGGTGCGGCGCGTTACACCGGCAGTCCGTAGTCGAGGGGCTCTTCACGGGGCTCCTCTTTTTTAGTGCGGGCTTCTTCCTCTGTCGCCGCAACGAGCCTCAGCCCCGGCGCGACAGCCTTTGCCACACCGTTTTGCATCACAACACGTCTTGGCCCGCCTTCGAAGTTGTAGAGTTTTTCGCTCTCTTTTGTGTCGTCGGACATCGTGGTCTCCTAGTCGCCGGTTAAGCTCCAGAGTGCTGCTTGCGGGGTAAGTTCAGCGCCAACCCTTACGTGTTAGAGTCTAGCATCAACCCTTTATATTGTCAGCGGTTAAAGGCCGCAGCTGGCGTCAGCCGTCGTCGGGCAGCACTTGCCCGCACACGCTTGGCTCCCCGGTCGCCTCTCGCAGCGAGGCTGTCAGCTTTATAAAATGCTCTTCAAAGCCCTGCTTGTTTTTTGCAGCGAACCCGGCCACGCTCACCTGCCCCTCTTCAAGTGCTACCCAGACGCGCCGGTGCGAGGCAAAAGAGGCACCGAGCGTGCCCAAAACCAGCAGAAGCGCCCCTCCCCAGACGAGCGGCACGCCGGGGTCTTTGACCACCTGGAGGCCGGTATATCTCTGTGGAGGTTTTAGCTCGATCAGCTGCACCACATGCTCGGAGTTTCTGCGTTTGTCGTAGTCGGGCAGCCGTTGAAACACGATGAAGGGCTCGCCGACGTGGGTGTGCTTGCCGCCCTCGGTGGAGACGAAGAGCAGCTGCGCCGCCGGGCCGTAGCCTTTGAAGTCTTCCATCGTGGATAGTAGCTCAAGCGACAGGTTGGAGCCGGGGATTTTTCGCAGCTTCTCTTCGGCGATGGTTGTAGGCTGCAAAAGCGTGTCGCCCTCGCGGTCGAGCACAGTCAGAAGTGCTCCTCCCTCGAAGCCCCCGTAGTTGGACTGGTAGAAGAAGATGCCGTCCACAACGAGCGGATCGTTTACCTCTATCGTCTTGGACTGGATGAGCTTGCCCCCCTGCCGTACTTCAAGGTGGCTGAGATAATCGCTGGGCCTCCCGTCGGGATATTTTTGCAGCTCGAATTTGAGACACGCCACCTCGAAGGGTAGCTCCAGCGTGCCCCCCGAGCGCAGCCCCACCTGGCTGATGGAGCCGCCCTCCATGATGTTCACATACCCCTTCATGCCGTACTGCGCGCCCACCAGCCCGCCAAGAAAAAAGAGCGCCAGACTCACATGGGCGATATAGGGGCCCAGGCGCGCCCAGCGCTGCTTTTGGGCAAACCAGCGCGCCTCGCCCGGCTGCGTGTCCGACCGCGTGCCAGGTAGCTTGCCCGATAGCTTGCCCGGCTGCTTGCGCACACCGCCCAGATACTTTCGCAGGACCTCGTCGATTA
>CAXMSR010000004.1:0-6563 GCA_964195725.1 uncultured Kiloniellaceae bacterium
GTCAGCCGGGTCAGCCCGTCCACCTCGGGGGCCTGACCGAAGGTGCGCCCTATCACTACGCCCTCTTCGTCGATCCCCTCTATCAAAACATCCAGCTCCCGGCCTACAAAGCGCTGGTTGTGCTCGGCGCTTATCCGGGCCTGTAAGCTAAGAAGTTGATCGTGGCGGTCCCACGCCTCGCCCTCGTCTACGTGGTCGGGCAGCGCCAGCGCCGGGGTGCCCTCTTCAGGCGAGTAGACAAAAGCTCCCAAATGATTAAAGCGGGTCTTTTCTACAAACTCCAGAAGCGCCTCGAACTGCTCCTGGGTTTCTCCCGGATAGCCCACGATGGCGGTGGTGCGCAGCACGATGTCGGGCACGGCTTCGCGGATCGAGGCGAAGAAGCGCTCCAGCTCTCCCTCTGCGTGGCGGCGTCCCATCCGCTTTAGCACCGCCGGGTGGGCGTGCTGAATGGGCACGTCGAGGTAGGGCAGGGTTTTTCCGCCCTTCGCCAGAAGCTCCAGGAGCCCCGGCGGCAGGGGGCGGGGGTAGGCGTAGAGCAGCCGCAGCCACTTTAGCTGCTCGATCTTCTCCAGCCGCTCCAGCAGAGACGCCAACGCTGCGTCGCGATGGTGATCGGAGCCGTAGGAGGTGACGTCCTGGGCGATGATGTTGAGCTCTACCATCCCCAGTTCGGCTAGGGCGGTCGCCTCGGCTACCAGTTTGTCCTCGTCAACCGACCGAAAAGAGCCACGGATGAGCGGGATGGTGCAGTAGTGGCAGCGGTTTGAGCAGCCGTCGGCGATCTTCAGATAGGTGGAGTGGGGCGGCGCGGTCAACATGCGCGCAGGCTCGACCAGCGGCGCCACCGGCTCGGCGGTGCCCGCCAGAAGGCCGGGGATGAGGGCGATCTCATCAGGAGTGAAGAAGTGATCTACCTCCGGCATATCGTCGGCCATCTCGGGATAGCGCTTCACAAGGCACCCCGCGACGACGAGCACCTTGCAGTTGCCGAAAGTCTTGAGCTTCGCGGTTTCGAGTATCTCGTCCACCGACTCTTCGACCGCCTCGCGGATAAAGCCGCAGGTGTTGACTATCACCACTTCGGCCTCTTGCAGCTCTTCGACGATCTCAAAGCCCCTGGCCGCCAGCCCACCGAGGATGCGCTCGGCGTCAACGCGGTTTTTGGCGCAGCCCAGGCTGACCAGTCCTACTTTTTTCATAAGGGGTTGCCCTCGGCGTCGGCGTTGGTTTGAACCTCGGAAAGCTCTATGCGGGTGAGCAGCGCGGTGTCGGGCGAGACTTCAAGCTTCAGGCGGTCCACGTCCGAGCCGGGCGGCATGGCAATCAACTTCACACGGTTTTTGGCGCAGCCCAGGCTGACCAGTCCCACTTTTTTCATAAGGGGTTGCCCTCGGCGTCGAAGATATCCACCCCTTCGGGCGGGTCGAAGATAAAGAGGTCGTCGTTGGCCCCGGCGTTGGCCCGGATCTCGGAGAACTCGATGCGCGTGACGTTGCCCACCTGATCGGTGCTGGTTATGCGGGTGAGCATAGCGTCCTGCGGCGACACTTCAAGCCTTAGGCGATCCACGTCCGCGCCGGGCTCTTTGGCGATCAGCTCGGCGCAGTTCTTCCCGCAGCTGTCCACCAGGAAATGGGTCTCCATCTCGCGCGCCCCGTCGAGGATGTCCATCGCCAATCTGCCGGCAGGGCTCAGCGTGGCTACCGCGCGTCGCAACGCCGTGCGGTCGCGCTCCTGATAGATCCAGAGGACTTCGCCGTCGCTGACCAGAAGCTGCGGATCGTCGCCCTCGTAGCTCCAGCGCATCTTGCCGCCGCGCTTAAATATCACGGTGCCGCCGCTGACCCGGTCGATCTGGGCCGCCTCTAGCGTAGTGGTCTGCACAAAGCGCGCATGCACGTCGGTCACCCCCTCGTGGGCGGCGACAAGGCGTTCGAGCACCGGCTGGCCAAGGGCCGCGCCAACTGAGAACAGCATTATAAAGAGCGAGAGCGCCACCGCCATAGCTGGCGAGCGACGCTGCCTCGAATATATTTTCATCAATAACTCCAAAGGTGGTGGGGCGGCTCTAGTGACCGCCGACCAGAACTTCTCTCGGCTTGGCCCCTCGCGAGGGGCCGACCACGCCTTCGCGCTCCATCGTCTCGATGATGCGAGCGGCGCGATTGTAGCCGATCTTGAATTTGCGCTGAATCATCGACACCGACGCCTGACGGCTCTCGGCAACGAACTGCACCGCCTGGTCGTAGAGCTCGTCAAATTCCGAGTCGTCATCATAGCCGGTATCAGGAGTGTCGGCCATGACCGACTCGTCATAGTCGGGTTTGCCCTGCGAGCGCAGAAACTTGACGAGCTTTCGCACCTCTTCTTCGGAGACGTAAGAGCCGTGTACGCGCTGCATGCGGGCGGTGCCCGGCGGCAGGTAGAGCATGTCGCCGTCGCCCAAAAGCGTCTCGGCGCCCATGGCGTCGAGGATGGTGCGTGAATCGATCTTCGAGACCACCTGAAAGGCGATGCGCGCCGGAAAGTTGGCCTTGATCATGCCGGTGATGACATCGACCGAGGGGCGCTGGGTAGCCAAAATGAGGTGGATGCCCGCCGCGCGCGCTTTCTGCGCCAGACGCGCTATCGATTCCTCTACCTCTTTGCCCGAGACCATCATAAGATCAGCCAGCTCGTCGATAATTATCACAATATAGGGCAGCGTCTCGCCCGCGCCCTCTACAGCGGACTTTCTGCCCCTGGCGAGCTTTTGCTTCTCCATCTTCTTGTTGAAGGTGCCGATGTCGCGCACACCCTCTTCCTCGGCCATCAGTCTGTAACGGTCCTCCATCTTGGCCACCGCCCAACGCAGCACCTTGGCCGCCTGCTTGGCGTCGGTGACTACCGGCCAGAGCAGATGCGGGATGTTGTCGTAGACCGAGAGCTCCAGCATCTTGGGGTCGATGATGAGCAAGCGCACGTCTTGGGGGGTGGCGCGCTGCAAAAGGCTGGCGAGCATGGCGTGTACCGCCACCGATTTACCCGAGCCCGTCGCCCCCGCTATCAACAGGTGCGGCATCTTGGCGAGATCGGCCACCACCGGTTTCCCGGAGGTGCCTTTTCCCAGCCCGATCATCAGCTTGGCCTTGGAGGCACGGGCCTCGGGAGAGCCCAGCACGTCGCCCAGCGTTACCATCTGCCGATCGGCGTTGGGGATCTCGACGCCCACCGTGTCTTTACCGGGGATGGGCGCGACGATGCGGATCGACATCGCCCGGAGCGCCAGGGCGAGGTCATCGCCCCGGTTGACGATGCGGCTGATGGTGATCCCCGGCGCGGGCTTGAACTCGAACATCGTGATGACTGGCCCGGGGTGTACCGTCTCGACAGTGCCCTCCACGCCAAAATCTTGTAGCTTCTTCACGAGCAGGCGCGCCTTCATCTGGAGGCTCTCTTCGTCGGGGCCCGACGAGGGCCCGCCCAGCTCGAAGACGTCGTCGGGGGGCAGGTGGTAGCCATCCTTCTCCCTTACGAACTCGAAGGCTTCCTGCACCACCGGTGCCTTTTTTCGTGTCGCCGCCCCGTCACGGTTGATGATTTTGGGCGCGGGCTTTTTTATGTTTTTGCTGGTGGCTTTTAGCTCGCGTTTTTTATCCGCCTCTTTGGCCCGCCGCTCGCGCCACAGTATCCAGCGTTCGCGAAAGGCAAAGAGCAGCTGCACCACCCTGGCCCGTATGGAGTCGCCAAAGGAGAAGAGCGAGAAGTTGACTGTGAACATGATGGCGCAGAGAAGGACTGCGCCGAGCAACAGATAGGAGCCGGTCTCGTTAAAGAGCGCGACCATGCCGCCCGACAAGAGCTTCCCTATTGCGCCGCCTGCCGGAAAGTTGGCATGGACACTGCCGAAAGCGACGTCGCCAAAGTATTGCCCCATAAGCCCGGCAGAGACGATGGTGAGCACACCGTAGCCCAGCGCCACCCAGCCGGGATACCTTACCGGCCTGAGCGCCATGAAGCGCACGGCGTAGACAAGCACGGCACAGGCCATCAGGTAGGAAGCCCAGCCCAGTCCCTGGATCATCAGGTCGGCCATATAAGAGCCCACCACCCCGATGTAGTTCTTCGGCGAAACGCCCGGCACCACCGAATTGAAAGAGGGATCGGCGGGGTTAAAGCTCACCAGCGCGAGAACCATGAAGACGCCGACGACAAGGAGCGCGATGCCGATTATCTCGACCTTTACGCGCTCACCCAGCCTTGGCGCTGCGTTTTGGGGAGAACCTGTCGCCCCCTTTAGTTTTTCCAATTGTTTATTGCCTCCGCGAAATTTCACGATGACGGCCCCCAAAGGATAAATGCGATGCCGAGCGCCCAGCAGTAATAAGAAAAGAGCCGTAGCTTGGCGTTGCGCACGACAGCGATGAGACACTTTATAGATACGAGCCCGCTGGCAAACGCCGCCACGGCCCCAACCAGATACGCCCCCAGCACTCCTGAGGGTGCTGGCGCTGCGGTCAACGCCTCCAGAAGCCCGGCACCTGCGACCGCCGGCAAAGAGATGAGAAAACTAAGACGCACGGCGTCCTCGCCCTTGACCCCCATAAGCGTCGCCGCCGCGATCGTAGAGCCCGAGCGGCTGATGCCGGGCATGATCGACAGCCCCTGCACGAGCCCCACCGCGAGGCTTTTTCCGGCCCCCAGCGACTCCAGGCCGATCCTTGGGCGGGCGAACTTTTCGCTCACCCACAATATCGAGCCGGTAACGAGGAGCATCCAGGCAGCGGTTCGGGCCGAACGGAACACCTCGTGGAAAAAGTCCTGAAATGCAAAGCCGATTATCGCCGTCGGGATCGAGGCCAACACCACCCACAACACCATCTTCCGGTGCGCGGCCTCGCCGCCCGGGCGCAAGGAGACGATCATCGCCCATATATCACGGCGAAAACTGACCACCACCGCCATCAGCGTACCCAGGTGTACCAGCACCTCGAAGAGCACTTCCGAGCGGGGAAAGTCCGGGATCAACGCCTGCGCAAGCACGAGGTGCCCCGAAGAGCTGACGGGCAAAAACTCCGTCACCCCCTGCAACAGCCCAAGCAACAACGCCCAAATGAACTCCATAAGCCCCTTCCACACCAGTAATAATTAATCAAACAGCTTAACAGAGAGGGCAAAAAACAGTCCATGTTTTTCAGTATTCTCGTCCTTTTTCAAGGCTGCGCCACAGATTATGTCGGGTCGCGCGTAGCGGCCTGGGCGTAACGCCTGTTTCTGCGCTGGAAGGAACTGGCAGACGCACCCGTAACTGCTGCGAATTGCCCCTGTCAACAAAGCGTTACACGGCGCAGACTCAGAGGGGAAAACGTGGTACCATACGGGGCTTGAGCGTTGACAGCGGGCCGCTGTTGGTTCAAGATCGCTTGTTACAGCTACGCGTCGCCATAACCGCTCTGCAACAAAGGCTTTTTGACGCTGCCAAACGACAGTCGGGCCTTCCCCGGACAGGAGCTTTACCGATGGACTTCATTCTCACCGAAGAGGCGGTAGCGCGCATCTCGGCCACCCTGGACAACAACCTCCTTGAGGCCGGCGCCAGCTGTGCGCTTTTGGTAGACCGCTCGGGCAACCTTATCGCCAACAGGGGCGACCCGGATGGCCTGGACGTCACTTCATTGGCAGCGCTCTCGGCGGCCAACTACGGCGTGACCGAAGAGATCGCCCGTCTGGTAGGCGAAGACAACTTTTCCCTGCTCTTCCACAAAGGGAAAAACGAGAACGTCCACTACTCGAAGGTCGGCGATGATTTCTTCCTCATCACCATCTTCAACAAAGACACCTCGCTTGGGCTAATGCGCTTAAAGACTGCCAAGGTGGCACGCGATCTCTTGCCAATATTTCGCAGGGAGGCGTAAGAGTGTCGTTTCTTGATCTTGCAAAGAGAGATGTTCACGTAAAGATCCTCTCCTACGGCCCGGGGCGAGGCGGCAAGACGACCAACCTTTTGCACATACACGAGGCGATGACCGACAACGTGTTGGGTCAGATGGTTTCGATCGACACCAAACAGGATCGTACGCTGTTTTTCGACTTTCTTCCCCTTAGCCTCGGTAAAATATTTGGCTTCGATATCCGCATCCAGCTTTTCACCGTGCCTGGGCAGGTGATGTACAACGCCACCCGAAAGCTTGTGCTAAAGGGCGTGGACGGCGTGTGCTTTGTCGCCGATTCGCAGCGTACACAGCGCGAAAAGAATATCGAGAGCCTGGCGAATATGAAAGAGAACCTTGCCGAAATGGGCCTCGACATTGAAACCACTCCGCTGGTTCTCTACTATAACAAACAGGATCTCGCCAAGGCGGGCGTACCTCTTCTGAGCTTTGAGGAGATGCAGCAAGACCTGAACAGCGTCTACAACGTCCCCGCTTTTCCCGGGAGCGCGCTTACCGGCGACGGCGTCTTCGAGGCCCTGCGGGAAATAAGCAAGTTCACGGTAAAAAAGGTGGCACGTAAACTCATGCCAAGCCTCTCCCCGAAAAGGAACTGAACATGAGCGACAAAAATTCCGGACACCAGGAATT
>CAXMSR010000004.1:6573-22679 GCA_964195725.1 uncultured Kiloniellaceae bacterium
AAGAAGAGAGTGCTCCTGCCGCCACGCAAGAGGTAGAGGCACCTCCACAAGAGCCGGCCCAAGAGATCGACATCTCGCTCTCTTGGGACCAGAGCCCTTCCACGACCGAAATCGGGACGCCGGGGGCTAACGCAAGCTCTTCTGGGGGCAGTAGCGGCTCATTGCTCTTTGAAGCACCACCGGCGCAAACTGCTGCCCAGGCAGAGAGCCCGGCCAATACCGCAGACGATGAGGATGAAGAGGACGGCGCTCCCCGCCTGGCGGCGTTGAAACCTGTATATCAGGCGATGCTTTCACTCGATTGGGATATCACCGCAGACAACATCACGGCGGTGGAAAAAGAGTTCGAGACGCTCCGGGAAATTTACAGCACCAACTACCACCTGGAATCGGCGGTCAAGCTCGCGCTCATCACCTGCAAATATCTGCGCGCATCCAAGGCATATGCGACGCCGCTGGCGATCAGATACCTGCACCGGGCGGTAGCCTCCTGCGAAGTGTTCCTCTCGGAACGCGGCCCAGGAAAGCCCAGCCCGGAAGCCCTGACCAACGATCTGCTTGACCTGTATAACGACATGAAGACCGATGCCAACAGGCTGCGCGCGGTCGCGCTAAGAGGTCGCGCCGAAGCCCAGGCATACAAGCCCGCCGCAAAAGCCGCTGCACCGGCTGCCGTGGGAGCCGACCCGATGCCCAAAGCGCTCCTGGCTCTTTGGGACAGCATGGAGCAGATACGCGGCAGGCTCCGTGGAGCGTCGGCGCAGGGGGTTCCCTTTGCCGAAGCTATCGATTCCTCATGTCAGAGCTTTCAGATGGACTTGAAGGCGGCGATCGCGCTGGCCGAAGCCAACTCCGCCCACAGCTCCGAGGCCAAGCTAAACGCCCTGGAGACAACCGCGCAGGAGCTGGATGGCGCGCTAAAGCGGTTTAAACTGCAGCTGGCCGAGCTTAGATCGCAGTAGCT
This sequence comes from uncultured Kiloniellaceae bacterium, assembly GCA_964195725.1. Classification (GTDB taxonomy): domain Bacteria; phylum Desulfobacterota; class Deferrisomatia; order Deferrisomatales; family BM512; genus CAXMSR01. Next base: position 7,538 of record CAXMSR010000004.1, read on the forward strand.
AAAGCGCCCCCGTTGAGAACACGATAAGACAGACCAAAAAAGCGGCCCCGCTCGTATGAAGCAGGGCCGCTTTTTTATAGTTCGCCACTAGGCGTCTTGCCGGAAGAAGGGCGCGCTACCGGCTTCACCACCGGCGCGGGACTGCCGTCCTGTTACCCCGTTGCCGCCCCGTTACCCCGCTGCCGCCCTGTTACCCGGCTATCGCCCTGTTACCCCGCTACCGCCAGTGACCCGTCAGCGGGCACCCGGGTGCCTCTTTAAATTACCGCTGCTACCTGGTGAGTCTGCTGACGAAGAGCTTTCTCCAGCGCTTCTCTGCGTCGCCGTTGCCGCCCTGTGCGGCAAAGAGGAGGTAGGTGGCCTCCCCGCTCTTCCAGGCGCTTAGGTCGTTATTTAGCTGTGTGGCGGTCTCAAGCCTCTCGTGCGGCACTGAGGGGTCGAGCGAAACCCACGTTATGGGGTTCATCAGCTGCGCGTTCTCTTCCACCACAAAGATCCCGTCGCTATCGGGCGACCAGCAGGGCCCCAGGCGAGAGGCCGGCAAGACGTTCTCCATCAAGAGCATCGGCTCGCCGCCGCCCACCTTTACCACGTAGAGATCGCTCTTTAGCATGCCCTTGGGGTGCATGAAGAAAGCCAGCCACTTTCCGTCGGGCGAAAAGCTGGGGGCAAGACAGCTGTGGGGCCAACCGGCGGTCAGGTCCGTGGTTTGGGCGCGCACCGCTGCTCTTCTGGCGCTCTCCGAGAGCTCCTCGGTCAACTTCTTGACGTCATCGACCAGTAAAAGATGGTCGGCGCCGCCCAGGTGCCCTATGTAGGCCAGCCTAGAGCCGTCGGAGCTCCAGGTCGGGTAGAGCTCGGAGCCCATCTCCTCGAAGGTGATCCGCGTCATCGGCTGCTTTTCCGAGAAGAAGGAGTAGACGTAGATGTCGCCCTCGCCAGTTCGGCCCGAGGTAAACGCGATGTATTCGCCATCGGGGCTAAGGGAGGGCTCGGAGTCGTTGTCGGGGTGCTCGGTTATAAACTGGCGCTTGCCCTTGCGAGTATAGTAGATGTCGAAGTTGACCTGTTTGCCGCCCCGGCTGGCCTCGCGCCTGGTGGCGGCGACGACGATGCTGTTGCCCCTCTTGGTGGCCGGGCCAAAGCTGGGGTTCTGGCTTATCGAGCGTTCGCCGGGGGTACCCAGCGAGAAAACGTCTACCTTGCTGGAGGGCACCACCGTCGCGGGCTCGGCCAATACCGGCGGGTAGACCAGCGGGTTTTCCACCTTCGCCTGGTAAACCTCGAGCAGCTCGCCATCGGCGGAGAGGACCTCGAACGCAATCGCATGGCCGCCGATGCTGCGCACGGGGTTGGCCAGCTGCCCCACCCCCTCCACGCGCCCAAGGGAGAGCGCCTCGGTCCGGTCCACCACGTAGCCAGCCCATGAAACGTGGGCCAACAATACCAACAGAGATATAATATATTTTCGCACTACAAGTTCCCTCCTGAAAAACAAAACTTCTACTCCGCGCCCAAAGACGGTTATTTGCGCAGGTAGTGTTGGTAGTTTAAATCCAGCGACATTATAAGCACTACCTCGCCGGTATACAGTACAGCCGAGACCTCCAGCCTGTGCCCTGTCCCCATCAATATAGTCTGCAACCCTGAAAGCTCAAGATAGTCGAGATTGGGGGTTTTGACCACCCACTCATTTGTCCCCTCGGACCCTGCCGCCCCGATCCTCTTCACCAGGTAGTTCCTTGCGTTGGGATGGGGGTCCCAGGAGAGCATGACGTTGGGCAGCTTTGCGCCACGCCGCCTTGCCCGCTCGTAGCGCTTTTCGATGGTGAGATCACCGGGGGCTTTGGTTTTCAGCACAACCGGCTCGGGCTGCACGAGGAAGCGTTCGCCGACATATGGTATCACAATATGTCGCCACTGGGCGCTGGGGCTCATGTTGCCGGTGGGGACGTAGGAGAATTCCCGGGCGTGGGCGTCTTCGACTTTACCCACCAGCTCGCCAATATCGAGGGGGCTGCGCATCAGGTAGATGGAGTACCCCTGGGCGACTGCGTCTACCGGGTTGGTGCCCCACTCAATGAAAATTTTGTCAGAGGTGATCTCTTCGGAGACGGCATCGACCTCGGCCACCTCGGGCGGGACAACAAGCTCGGCGCTGAACTCGGCGGGCTCGGCCTCGCCATCTACCCAGGCCTGGACTTTGTAGACAAACTCCTGCTCGCTCTTTGTCGGCAGGATCGGGCCGTCGCGCAGCTCGCCGTTTCGCACCATCTCATCCCCGGAGAGATCCACCAGGGTCTTTACCGATTTCTTGCCTTCGCGAATTATCACCAGCCGGTCAAGGGTCCCCTCGTCGGTGCCCCACCAGAGGGTGGAGTGAAGATCACCGTCAAAGCTCACCCCTCCCCACACCTGGGAGACCGGCGGCAACGCCATCGTGTCCACGCCGCCCACGGCCCACACCGACCCGTCGGGGCCCAGCGTTTCAAGGGTGTAGCTGATCGCTACCCCCACGAGCAGGCCGGTGTCGGTAAAGCCCGGCTCTTTGCCCTCGTAGACCACCAGAGGCTCTTCGTCCTCGATCTGGCGCACGAGCAGGTAGTTGGCGCGCTCGGTTTTGGGCCAGCTTAGCTCAACCGTCCGGTTGCCTGCGACTATCTGCCAAAGCTCGGCGTCGGGATAGGGCGCGACGATGTGCTGCTCCAACTCGTCGCCCGCCCACACCTCTATCTTGGTGGCGGTTGTGCCATCACTGGTCAGCGCCATGTTTGACGAGAGGAGGTATTCGCCCTCGGGCACCAGCAGCGTTACGCCGTCCGGCCCAAGCTCGAAGGGCCGAATGATCCAGCGATTGAGCTTGTCGAGGATCTTTCGCCCCGTCACGTCTATCCGGGTCTCGCCGGTGGGCTCGAACTTCGCCGTGACCCCGGCGGTGGGGATCGCCGCGCTAAGGCGCAGCCGCCCAACGCCTGCTTCGTTCAGGAGGAAATCTTTTAAAGCCTCGATTTGGGCAGTCGGCTCTGCCTGCCGCTCAAAGCGGCTTATCCAGTTAAACGCCTCACTCAGCCTGTGTACGCGGGTGTAGGCCCTGGCGATCGTCACTACGAAGCGCGGGTCCTTCCAGGCGCGCTCAAAGTTCTGCTCAAGCACCTGCTCAAGCGTGCGCACCGCGTCGGGAGCGTAGGCGGTGCCCTTTTCCAGAAAGAACTCGCCTTTTTCCAACAGGCTTTCATATTCGGCGCTCTGGGCAAAACCCACGCCTACGAGGATGAGCAGGGCGGCTACAAGCGGCGCAAACCTCATTCCGGCTCCTCCTGGCAGCAGTGGCAGGCGACCCGGTGGCCCGCTTCGACCTCAAGCAGGGAAGGGGTCGTATCTGCGCAGGAGCGATTATCGCCTGTCAGGCCGTATTTGCAGCGGTTTCTAAACGAACACCCTCCGCTGCCGCGCTCGGGCGGCGGGCGCTGCACATGGGGAAAGTTCTGGCCTTCGCTTTTAAAGGCGCTCTCTAAAAGTTCAACCGAGTAGGGATGTGAGGGGCCCTTGTTGAAGAAGATGTCGGCTGTCGCGTCCTCGACTATCCTGCCACGGTGCAACACCAGCACACGCGAGGACAAAAAGCGCACCAGCCGCAGATCGTGGGAGATAAAAAGCATGGTGGTGCCCTGCTTTTCATGGATGCGCCGCAAAAGATCGAGCAGCTGCGCCTGAATCGGCTGGTCCAGCCCGCTCACCGGCTCGTCGGTGACGACGAACTTCGGGTTGGTCGCAAGGGCGCGCGCAAAGACCACGCGGCGCCGCTCTCCGCCCGAAAGGCTGGGAGGGTATTCTCCAAGTCTCTCTACCGGCAGCTGAACGAGCTTGGCGAGCTTCTCCACTTCAACCTGCGCTTCGCGCTTTGTTATCGAGGGGTTGTGAATACGAACCGCCTCTACCAGCGCGGCGCGCGCCTTGAAGGCGGGATTGAGGCTGGCGTAGGGGTTTTGAAAGACCATCTGCGCCGACATGCGAAACGCTTTCTCGTTGCCACGCGTCAGCTCGCCGACGTTAAAGCCGTTGACTCTGACAGTCCCTCTTTCAAAGGGCACGAGCCCGAGGATGCAGCGCCCCAGCGTGGTCTTGCCCGAGCCCGATTCGCCGACAAGGGCGACCATCTCTGCGGGGAAGAGCTCAAAATTAATCCCCTCAAGAGCGGGCACGGGGGCCTTGCGACGCCCAAAAAACTGCGACTCTCTAAACGCTTTGTACAGCCCCTTTACGCTAACAGTCGCTTCCATCAGCTACCTTCCGCCCAACACGCTATTTTGTGGCCCGGCACAACTTCGACCAACAGCGGCACCGCTGCCGCACAGGGCGCAAACGCTCTCTCGCAGTTGGCCGCGTAGGGGCACCCCTTGTCGGGCTCCTCCTCGCGCCGGGCGCGCTGCACCCGTTCACCCTTATTGAGCCGCTGCTCCGATTCTACCAGATAGCGCGTATACGGGTGTTTGTTTGCGACTTCGATCTCCAGCACCCTCTCCACAGGGCCCGATTCAACCACCGTCCCGGCGTAAAGGATCGCCACATCATACGCCAGCATCCTCGCCGCTGCGTTGTCGTGGGTCACCAGCAGTAGCGTTACGCCGTGATTTTTAACGACCGAGGCCAGCAGTGCTATCAGCTGTATGCGCAGGGTGGCGTCAAGGCCGGTGGTGGGCTCGTCGGCGATAATGAACCTTGGCTGCGAAGCCAACGCCAACGCTATCGCCACGCGCTGCGCCATGCCGCCGGAGAGCTCGTGCATGTAGCGCATCAGCACACTCTCAACATCGTACATCTCCATGCTGCACAGCCAACGGATAGCCTCGTCGCGCATCGCTTCGTGCGTCATCCCGGGGCGGCTGTTTTTCAAGGTCGCCTCAAAGAGCTTGCCCACCGTGTGAAAGGGAGACAGCGCAGTAGAGGCGTCCTGGGGAATCATCGCGACCTCGGTGCCCAAGACCCCCTTCCACCTCTGGTTGAGCAATTTTCTCCAGCCGACGATGTCTTTGTTCACAACGGGAGCGTTGGCGTCATCGATAAACTCGACGTAGCGGTCGATATCGGTGAAGACCTCGCGGCCAAGCACCTGGGCGCGCCCCGCTACCACTCCCGGCTGCCCCGAATGCAGCCCCAGGATCGATTGCACAAGGCAGGTCTTGCCGGAGCCCGATTCACCCAGCAGCGCAAACGTGCGCCCCAGGGTGACGTCGAGCTCAATATTGGAGAGCACACGGCGAAAGCCGGTCTTGCCCTCAAGATAGACCGTCAGACCCTGAATCGAGAGCGCGAGTTGGCTCATGTGCGCTCCTCTACGATCTGAAGCACTCCTTGGCCCACCAGCGTGAAACCCAGAATGGTGATCGAGATCATCACGGCGGGCAGCAGAGAGGGCAAAAGGTGTCCGGCAAAAAGACCATCGCGCGCCAGCGCGATCATGTTGCCCCAGCTGGGCAGCGGCTCTTGCACCCCAAGCTCTCCACCCAGATAAGAGAGGCTTGTTTCTACCAGCAGCGCATAGGCCAGAAGGCTCACCAGCTGATAGAGGATGACGTAGCGCGCATGGCCCCAGAGGATGTGTACGAAGACGATGCGCATTATGCCGACACCCAGGCCGCGCTCCGCCTCTATGAAGGCGGCGGCCCGAAGGCGCACGACGCTGGAGCTTATCGCAGCGGCTATCTGTGGGGCGAAGGTCAGCCCCACGGCCGCCATGATCGATGTCAGATCACTACGCGCGATGGCGGCGACCAAGAGCACGAGCACAAACTTCGGGAGGGAATCTATCACTTGCACGCACCAGGAGAAAAAAGCCCTTTGGACTTGCCCACCCAGAGATTCACCGACGCCGAGCACCACACCCAGCACCAGCGCCACCACCACCGCCAGTGCGCCGGGCATTGTGAAGTAGGCCGCCGCCGCCCAGACCCTCGACAACAGGTCGCGCCCCAGGGTGTCGCAGCCCAGAATAAACTGTGCCGAAGGCGCGGCGTTGGCCGGCCCGACAAACTCCAGCGGATCGTAGGGGAGCCACCCCAAAGCGCAGGCAATGACCCCTATCGTCGCCGGCACAAGGCAAGCGATGCCGGTCTGCAGACCAAGGTAGCGAAATCTACGGCTAGCGCGTGGGAAGCGCACCTTTGCACCAAGGCTCATAGGGTCGCCCGCCTTCGTGGATCGACGACAAAGCTGATCGCCTTGACGGCCATGAGGGTGAGCCTTAACGCCACCGACATTATCAGCGCCGCCCCCAAGAGCACCGCCATGTCACGCTCGGCGGCGGCGCGCCACGCAAGGTACCCTATGCCCGGCCACCCCAGTGCTGCCTCCAGCACGACAACCGAGCCGAGAAAAAAAGAGACCCGGCGCGCCATGTGCGAGACCGCTCCGGGGATAAACCCCCTGGCGATGACGCCGGGGACGCTAAGCCCACCCACCCGCACCCCGGTCATGTACTCTCCGTTGGAGGAGTGCTGAAGCTCGCTTGTGAAGCGTTGATAAAGGTCTACAAGGCCGCCGTCTCCCACCGCCAGAAAGAGCGCGGCAAAAAACCAGGGCACCAGCGCGGGCTCCATCGGCAGCGGGAACCACGCCGGAAGGTTCCAGTACCCAAGCCCAGCCCCCCAGGAGATAGCCCTGTTGCCCCCCGCGACAGCCATATAGACGTAGAGAAATACCGGGATCGCAGAGAAAAACCCTATCATTGTGGAGTTGAGGCGTAGAAAGCGGCTGTGGGGCTGCAAAAGCTTCAAGATCGCAGCCGCCAGCGCAAGGAACGTGCTGATCAGAAGGCCGACACTAACCAGCCCGAAGGAGCGTTTGGCCGACGGCCACAAAAGCTCGGAAGCCGGACGCCCTTTTTGAAGTGCCCTGCTGATGCCGAAGTTGCCAGTGACCACCTCGCCCAGCCAATGAAAATACTGCTCCGAGGCCGAGGGCGCCACCTCGCTCTGCGGCGCGCTTACGCTCTGCCCGGCGACGTCTTGCCCCAGCCGCAGGAAGCGGTGCGAGTCTGTAGGCGCTTGGCGCAACAGCAGAAAAAGCAGCAGGCTGGCCCCCACCAGCACAAGCACAGTGGCGACAAACTCTCGAACCGCTAATCCCAGCAGTCCGAGAATTAATCGCCCTGTATCACTTTTCTGTCCAGTCGGCAACGTATGAGAAGAAATAGAAGGGGTGAAGACGGACATTCTCAATTCTGCTGTTTATCGCCGCGTAACGGTTCAAACTCCAGAGAAAGAGGTAGGGAAGATCCTCGTGGAGCGTCTTGTGGAGTTCTCCGTAGGTGGCGCGAAGCATCTCGGAGTTGTCCGCGTCACGGCTCTCGTCCAGCAGGCGGTCGACATTGGGGTTGGAGTAGCTGCCGAAGTTGTTCTGGTTCGGCCCGCTCTGGGTCGAGTGAAACAGCGTGAAGATGTTTACCGAGTTATCAAAGGTCCACTCTGCCAGGACCAGATCGAATTCGTGATCGTCGAAGACCGCGTTTTTCCACGCCATCGGCTCCATGAATCGCACGTCGGCTTTTATGCCGAGGTTCTTTAGCTGCTGCTGAAGGTCGAGCACTACGGCTTTTTGCACTTCGCTCTGCGCAAGCGAGACTACCCGTAGCACTACCGGCTTGCCGTCGAATTCACGCATGCCATCGCCATCGGTATCGACCACTCCCGCTTCTTCGAGCAGTGCCGTAGCGCGGCGGCTATTGTACCCCCAGGGCTTGACGTCGAAGTTGTAGGCCCAGGAGGCCGGCGGGAAGGGGCCCGAGATGATGGTGCCGCGATTGCCGTAGTGGGCCTTTATCATCTCTTCGCGGTTTAGCCCCGCGATGAGCGCCTGGCGAAAGAGCTTTATGCGCAAAAGCGGGTTTCTAAAGTTTAGCCCCAGATAACTGTAGGAGAGTGTTGAGTAGGGGTAGAGGCGCACACTCGTCAGCTCTTCAAGCGCCGGGATGTCCTTGGGCCTCACCTGGGGCAGAAGATCGACGGCACCGTAACGAAGAAGCTCGTTGCGGATATTATCATCAGGCACCGGCGAGACTTCGATCTCTTCGATGTTGCCCTTTCTGGTGCTGGCGAACGCAGGGTTTCTTTTAAGCCTGATCTCGCCTGCGTGGGTCCACTCGGTGAACGAGAAGGGGCCGGAGCCCACGGGGGATTCTATCGCCGATTCCGCTGCGATAAACCCTTCGGGGAAGCGGTGCGCGGGCAACACTTTAAAATCGAAGTAGAGCAGCGGGTTCAAAACCTTGCGCTTGAAAAACACTGTGACTACGCGATCGCTTTGTGCCTCGACGCGGTCAAAGGCGTGGAACTGGGCACCCTGTGCGGTGGCGGTGCGCACGTCTTTTCCAGCCTCTATTGTAAATACTATGTCGGCCGAGGTGACCGGCACGCCATCGTGCCACACGGCATCGGAGCGCAACTTGAAGGTGACAGCGCTCTCGTCCGGCGATACTGTCCAGGACTCGGCCAGCGCGGCCCCGACTTTTCCTGCGACGGGCGGGCTTACGAGTCCGTCATACATCAGCTCTGTAGCGCGCAGGCTGGGCATATCGGCCACCAGCATCGGATTCAGGCTGGTCGGCGCGGTGGATTCTGCGTAGCGCAACCCCCCAAGAGCCGACGTCGCGCCAAAGAGCAGCAACACAGTTAAAAGCAGTCTTCTCATAAAGACATCCTCCAAAATCGGTAACATGCAACCCATTGGCCGTTGCCGACGTGCGCAGTGACCAAAAAATATCAAAGTTGAAATAATACTACAAAACCGGCAAAACCCCTAAATCGGCGGGGCTTCACCGCCGGTCTTTGAAGCATACAGTCTCTTCAGGCTCTCGTAGGCCATCCTCGATGACGGGAAATGCGAGCTCATGCCAAACATCATATCGACCGCAGGCGCGTACTGACCGCTGTCGAGATAGGCTTTGGCAAGCCCCACTATAAATGCGGGCGGATTTACGTAGGTCGGCTGGTTGCCCTTGCGCTTCCAGTGTGCCCTGTCCATGTAGTCCAACGCCGTATCAGAGCTTCCAAGAGCATACGCTACTTGCGCGCCGTAGTGGTAGATATTAGCAAGCCTTACGTTCAGAAGGGTAGCGATGGCCTCACCGCCGGGTTCGATGTCGAGTGCGCTCTCTTTTAGCGAAATGGTCGCAGCCAGCGCCGAGTCCACCGCTTGTCTGGGGTCGCCCAAAGGCGCTGAGGCCTTGAACTTCACTTGAAGCGCAGCCATCCTGGAGAGCGCCAGGGCACCGGGGTCGTTATCCAGTAGCGTCTTCCAGATTTTCTCGGCCTCGCTCGCCCTTCCCATGAGGTAGAGCGCCTCGCCCTTGTAAACCTCGGCCAGGGCCAGGGCGTCTTCTCCACCCAGCTCAGGCCCGTAGAGCCAGGCCGCGTCATCGGAGGCGGCAAACGGCGAAGTGTCTTCTCTTAACCCCTCGAAGAGGAGCAGCCCACCCCTGGCGTCGCCTGTCATAAGGCGCGCACGCCCTTCGAAATAACCACCGCCTACCCCCTTTACCCGGGAGGCCGTGTCGATGGACATGTGAGCAAAGATTTTTTTATAGAGCGAGTAGAGGTAGATGTCGGCACCCGCCTCCAGCGCGTGCCAGGGGTCTTCGATCATCTGCAACGACACCACTGCGCTAAAGAGATCATTCGCCTTTAGGGCGTCGAGCGACTGGCCGTAGTAGCCACACTGACCCGACTCCCCGGGGAGCCCCCACTCGTAGGCGGCCATGCGTACAAGGGCACACTCGTCGGCAGTTTTGGCCTGCTCCGAGGCGCGAACCATAAGCGCCTGTGCTTTGTCTCGCAGGGCGTCGGCCAGCATAACCCCTGCTTGCCCTACCAGCTCGGCAACGCTCGGCTTGGGTGCTTGCCCCTTGCTAAAAAAGATATCCCTCGCAGCCTCGACATCTCCAGCCTTTAGCCTGAGAAGGCCGAGGCGTGATGCGACGCCGGGCGGGGCACCCTTCAGGGCGGCGAGGTATTCGACCTCGACATTTTGCATAAGACCGTCAAGCGCTTCGTACATCAGCGCCATCTCGGTATAGGTGCGCACAGCGCCCAGGCGGCTTGACCGCTCCGGAACGACGGAGAAAAGGCGTATCGCCTCGAAGAGCTCCATCTCTTTGAGGTGCTCCCAGCCCAATTGCCCGGTGAGGATCCCGGACAATTTTGCGTCACGAGCGCCAAACCGGCCAAGCCAACCCTCTTTGAGGCGTTCTATGCCGGCATCGCTCTTCGGCGCAGCAGGGTCTTCTCTCTTCCCAGAGGCGCACCCCTGAAAAGCTGCTAGCACCAGCGCAACGGCAAGAAGCTTAACCGCCCAGCTTTTTCTCCATGTAGAGGAGGTTTCTCTGGTGCTTATTGGCTTTGTCAATCCACTCGTCTCCCAGTGTATCTTCGCCGGTTTCCATTCGCCCAAAGAACATTTCCCAGGCCTGCACCCCTTTTTTGACATATTTCTTGTCGCCGGTGAGATCAAAGAGCACCTCGGCGGCTATGCCGGTGTAGTAATGGGCTTTGAGCGCCAGCACGTTTCGCTCATCTGCCGGGAAGTAGTCTACCATCTCCGAGCAACGGTCAAGCGCCTCTATACCTTTTATCAAAAAGGCACTTGCAGCAGACCCCTTGGTCTTGCTGGCGGCCTGCATCGACCAGTACCCCATGGACAGGTTGAGGATGGGGTTTTTCCTATAGGTAGGCTTGGTAAAAAGCTTTTCAAATTCAGCGGGAATCTCGCTCACCCTGCCCAGCTCTTCGAGTATCTCAATCATCATCGCACGCGAAGAGGGGTAGCTCGTCTGCTCCGGGCTTATGCGGTCGAGAAACGCGATCGCCTCTTCGCTCTCGCCGCGCTCGAAAAGTTTCTGCGCACTTATAAAAGCCTCGTCGATGACGGGGAGCTTTATCGGCGTATCTTTCATGTCAATGGTGTCTTCGTTAAAAGCCATGGAGATTTGAAGCGGGCGAAATCCCGGACGAAGGGCGGGGTTTAGCTCCATGCGCAGGATATGCGTGCCCTTGGTGCTGAGAAACCCCACGCCGTCGGGGCCTGCTACGCCGACCTCCTTGCCGTCGAGCCATATGCGGGCGCCCTCCGGGTCGGTGTAGATACGCACGTTGGTCTCTTGGCGTACCGGATGGAGTGCTGCCAGCACCGTTTCAGTGCGGTCGCTGACAACCTTGACGTTGTCTCGCTTCCAGGTCACGTAGCCATCTTTTTCAACCCGCACCTCGTGCAGCCCCGCGCTAACATCCACTATGCGGATGGGGCCTGCGGCTTCACCCACCGACTGTCCGTTGAAGAAGACCTGCGCGCCCTGGGGGCTGGCGATGATAAGAAGCGAGCCATCCTTGGGCGTAAGCGTGCGCTTGACCTCCAGGGTCTCGTCAGCCTCGACTTCGATGGAAAACTCCTGCTCGTTGTGCGCCGTGCGCGAAAGCACGATCATGTGCCGCCCGGCAGCCACCGGGAGCCGGATCGGGCTCATGCCCATGTATTTGCCGTCGATGTCTATGCGCACGTCGGCGGGCTCGGTCTCTACCAAGACGAAACCGGCACCGGCGGAGCCGGTTTTTTCAAGGTTGACAAAGATACGCCCGACACCCGATTTCACGTTCTGGGTGATGGCGCCAAAGTCCTGATGGTAGAGGATAACGTCGTGGGGTGCGTCGGCCAGGTCCATGATCTCAAGAGGCGTTACGCCGAACTCTTCACCATCGACAAAGACCTTGGCACCCGGCGGGATCGACTCCACCAAGAGCACATCCATACCCGCCTCGTCGTACTCGATGGCGGACCCGGACAAGAGCTCAGACTCTTCTACTTCGACCTCTTCTTGCGCAACTACCTCTACGTCCTGCTCTATTATCGCGCGCTCTGGCGCTGGAGCGGGCGCAGCCGCTTTGATCGGCGCTTGTTCGGCAGGGGGCGGGGCGGCAGCAGCGGGCGCAGCAACCGACTCTTCTTTAACCGCCTCTTCCTTAACCGCTTCTTCTTTAACCGCCTGTTCTTTAGGCTGTTCTTTAGGCTCCTCTTTCGGGGCCTCGGGCTCTTCGGCGACGGGCGCAGGAGCGACTGCCGGAGCAGGCGCGGCGGGTTGAACCGACTTTTTCTTTCTTATGCGCAGCGCCGCCAGCAACATCCCGTCGCCCTCGTCGAGCGAAAACGCGCTTGACGGCGTGGGAGCGATGAAGAGCGCCAGCGACAATACAAGGGCCGTTACCAGACCAAACGCTGTAAGCTTTGCAAGTACGTTTTCATCTTATGCCCAAATCCCTCTAAAATTAGCTTAAACAGTTCACCCGAATGCGGGGTGTACATGAATTAATTAACGGTTGATCTTCGGCCCGGCACCGGTGGAGACCACAAACTGCATCAGCTCCAGGTTGTCGGCAAGGCTGACTTCCGGCTTAGGGAGCCCTTCGCTGCCGAGAGCGTCCTGGCGGTTAAGCCCTACGGTATCGACGACGTTTTCAGAAAAGCTCTTTGCCGACACGCGCCGCATCTCGGCGCTAAAACCGCTCTTGTAGGCGTAGACCTCGTAATCGCGGCCCATGAGGGGCTCGTCGCCCTCCAGGGGTACGCCGGACGAATCCAGTTTTTTCTTGCGGGAGATTTTATACTCGCCATTTTCGTCGGTGAGCTTTTCGGTGGTGTAGGGCGAAGTCCAGATCATAGCGCCGCGCACCGGGTTGCCGTACTCGTCGACTACCCGGCCCGAGACGTAGGTGGGCGTGAGCTTTATGGGGATGTCCATGGTTATCGCCTCGGTGGACTTGGCCGGGAGCGTTACCTCTATTTTTTTAGCGGTCTTGAAGCGGTCGTCGATCACCGCCAACTTGACCGTTACACCCTTGTAGAGCGGCGGGATGCCCTCTATCGAGAAGCTGCCGTCGGCGGTTGCCTGGGCGATGATGAAGCGGTCGAGCAGGATGCGCACGCCGCCAAAGCCGATCTCTTGGCCGGGTTTTTCCTGAAGCTCCAGCTTTCCGGTTATCGATGCGCCGGGGAAGGTTTGAAATCCCTTCCGCAAGGTCTGCCTGAAAAGCAGACCCTCCACCTTGGCGACAAGGCTGCTGCCGGGAAAGACCTGGAGAAACTCTCTGTAGCCCGAGACTCTTCGCCGCCTCATTATCCTGTAATAGGCCTCAGCTTCGGATTCTCCGGCCAGACGGTCGCCGACATCTGCCGAGCCCTTTAGTATCTTGCACAGAAAGATGTTGCCGTCCAGTGCCTTCAAGACCTGGACGCTGCCCTGTTTTCGAAGGCGCACATCGTAAATCGAAAAGCGCTGCTTTACCTCAGCCTGCTCTTCGAATTCGATGAGCAGATTCTTTCCGCGTATGAACTTGACTGTGCCGACAAAAGACTTGGTGGTCACGGCCTTGGACACAGGCTTGGGCGGAGCTTTTGGGGGAGCCTTTTTCGGCGCGACTGTCTTTTTTGCCGCAGGCTTGGCTGTGGGCTTTGCGGCAGGTTTGGCAGTAATTTTTTTAATAGGTTTTTTTTGGGCGGGCTTTACAGCGGGTTTTGCCGCAGGCTTTGCAGCGGGCTTTTCGCTGGTAGACTTTGGCGCCCGCTTTCTTATCTGCATTGCAGACCACGAGTCAGCGGCAGAAAACGAGACACACAACATCGCCGCGAGGAGAAAGACTGACTTTCGATATTTCATAATTTACGCATCCCGAATCGAAATGAAATTTGATCAACCCTCAAACATTGAAATTAATAGCACAATTCATACCACTTCCACAAATATACTTGCCACCGTAGACAAATAAGCAAAGCTGCGCCATATGCCGCACCGGGCATGAGCGGAACTAGTAGATATGACGCAATTGCCGCTCAAGCATGCCTTCTGCCTTATCTTTTAAGGCTTGCACGATTATTGCTTACCCACTTATCGAAGGGTGGAATTCGCTCCACCCTTAGTGTATAAATAACAGTTCTATTTTTGTGCACTATTGAACCGCGATGTTCGCGGCAGCATAAACACGGCATGCTAATGACTTTTAGATTTCGATTTCAGCTACTTACCGCCCTTGTGGTGATTGTTGGACTATCGTTTGCCTCGGCGGCGCACAGCTCCGTCAAGCTGCTTTTCCCCCCGTTCAAGGCAGCCGTACGGTCGCCGTATCTGGCGGTCGCCGGTGAAGCCGAGCCAGGAACGGTGATAGCCTGGCAGCACATCAAAAATGACGGCGTCGTCAACGCAGAGCTGACAACCGCGCTGACAGGCATCTTCTCGGTCGCGGTCGAGCTTGAGCCCGGCACCAACCAGATGGTCTTCGATGGAAACTTCGTCGAGGTCTTCTACGCTGACGGCTCCGGCCCAATCCCCCAAGGTTTCTTCGAGTACCGCGCACACCCTGGCGACATCAGCGCCTGCGAGGACTGCCACGACACCGATATGTCGCTCTATGACGGCGGTTTTCCCGACGTCTGCCTGGCCTGCCACGTAGTGGTTTCGCAAAACCCCGACAACCCCGAAGACCCCCTGTCCAACTCACATTTTAACGCCGTGAGCAAGCAGTGCAACAACTGCCACGACTACCATTACAGTCAGCAGGAGAAGCTCCTCAAAAAAGAATCGCGTGAACCCTGCAAGACCTGTCACCCGACCAAGTATGCTGGCGCACAGGCCCACGATGCCTATGAAGAGGGTGGCTGCGCGGCCTGCCACGAGTCGCACTTTTCCGGCTTCCCCAAAAACCTTCACATGGGGACGCCCGATATCTGCCACGAGTGCCACGATCAGGCCTCCAAAGCTACGGCGAATGACTTTCATCCACCCAGCGCAGTGGCAAGCGAAAAGTGGTGCATGGAGTGTCACGACCCGCACTCCGACACGCCACTGCTCTTGGCCTCGGCATCGTCGGCAGATTCCCTGTGCGCTTCGTGTCACACTCAAATCACAGAGTACGGCCACGGCGACGAGCTGGAAAGCTGCACCAACTGCCACGACCCCCACAAGAAGATCGGCTCCTCGCTTCTCAGCTCCAGGTTCTCAAAAGAAGGCTGCGCCGAAGGCGATTGCGGTGCCTGTACGGTCGTTGTTGCAGAGCTTGATCGAGAGGGCGATGACGTCAGCGTCAAAGCCATAAACTCCTGTATCCAG
>CAXMSR010000005.1:0-19663 GCA_964195725.1 uncultured Kiloniellaceae bacterium
CTTGCGACGTCCATTCAGGACTAGAAAAATTATCGTCCATGCCTTGCCTCCAGGCCCGTGTGGTTTACAATGCGCATTACATTTAAAAAGATAGCACGAACAGCAGCTTATAATCCAGCTACACTCTGGTTAGATTGGTCAAAATCGGTTAACCTGTCGGGGTGGCGCAAGGCGTAGCTGACGCTTTGAGAAATTAAAGCTGAGACATCTCATCCCGACACCCGTCAACACCACGGGTCGGAGACGATAAGTGGCCGAGACCATTAGGAAAAGACTTGAGGGTGAAGAGGACGCAAAGCTCCACCCGCGCGCCGCGCGCTCGCCCGACTCTCGCGGAAGGGCTCGTAGCGAGGACGCTTGCAGCATGCGACCTGCGTTTCAGGTCGACCGCGATCGCATCCTGCACTCCAAATCATTCAGGCGTCTCAGTCAAAAAACACAGGTCTTTCTCGCGCCGCGCGGCGACCACTACCGCACGCGCCTAACACATACGCTGGAGGTAGCGCAGATCGGGCGCACCCTCTCAAGCGCCATGGGGCTAAACGAAAGCCTCACCGAGGCTATAGCCCTGGGGCATGATTTGGGGCACACCCCCTTTGGCCACGCCGGCGAAAAAGTGCTCAACGCCACCAACCCGGCGGGGTTTCACCACTCGCGCCAGAGCCTTCGGGTGGTCGACATCCTTGAGCGCGACGGCAAGGGGCTAAACCTCACCGACGAAGTGCGCGAAGGCATCCTCATGCACTCCAAGGGCAGGGGCAAGCTGCTTGCCCGCTCTTCAACGCTAGAAGCGCAGGTCGTGCGCATCGCCGACCTTGTCGCCTATCTCAACCACGATCTGGACGACGCCCTGCGGGCTAAAGTGCTCTCCCCCTCCGAGATCCCCGGGGCGGTGCTGTCGGGGCTGGGCGAAACCCACGGAAAGCGTATCTCGACGGTTGTGGCCGATATCATCGAGACCTCGCTTGGCTGCGGGCTGGATCACATAGCGCCCAGCGCGGGCATGCACGACATCCTTCTGGAGTTTCGGGCGTTTCTATATGAGAGAGTCTACGAAAACCCCAAGGTACATGTCGACTTTGAAAAGGCCAGCAAGCTCATGGAAGAGCTCTTCCACTATCTGGTGAAGCACTCCGACATGTTTCTGGACAAATACGCCCAGCGGGTCGAGAGCGACTCTATAGAGGCGCTCGTCACCGATTTCATCGCGGGGATGACCGATCGCTTCGCTATTAAGCTGTACGAAAAGTTTTTTATGCCCCAGCCTTGGAAGGTACTGTAATCTATTGGTCTGACACCATCGGCGCAGCGCACCGGCTCCACGACTTCGCCCTTAATTGGACAAACCACCCTGTAGTCTCGGGGTAAAGACCGGACACCGCAACGCCCGGTCGCCTATCAGGAGGAACTGATGTCTAAGCGCCTGCTCCTTGTCGGGACGGATGACAACCTGCAAGCAGTATCTCAAGTAGCTCTGGAGGGAGAGCACACCTGGTCGCTGGAGACCTGCGACGCCCCCGGCCCGGCGTTTGAGCTCATTGCGCAAAACCCTCCCGATGCGGTGCTCTACGATGTGCATCTGGATAAATACCCCTTCTGCGAGTTTGCCCGCCAGGTACATAGCAAGCAGGGCGACGCATCGATCGCTATAATTATCGCCGGAGACGACGTAAACGAGGGCGAGCTGGGCGAGCTTGAGAACGTCTGGTCGTTCCCCTCGCCCATAATCCCCGAGGTACTGATCACCATCCTCAACAAGTCTTCCGACAAGACCAAAGACAAACGCTACGGCGAGGAAGTGGATGGCGCCATCGGCAGCGTCTTCACCGGTGCCAAGCCCCCACGCAAACAGTACGAGCCCATAGAGGGCGTAGAGGTTCAGACCCTCTACGGCGAAGATGAAGACGGCATTGCACTTGACGACGCCGCCAAAGAGCCGCAACCCCTCGATGTAGTGGAAGTAGACGACTCTTCCGAGTTCATCGGGGTCAACGACGATATCGATCTGGAGTCAGTGGAGATAATCGCAGAGGAGCAGCCCGCAGAAGAATACGAGCTGGAGATTCTTGAACTGGTAGACGGCGACATGGAAGGGCTCGAAATGGTCGAAATCCTTGAGCTTTCCGACGACGACGACGAGCTGGAGTTCGTGGAAGCGGAGCCCCTGGACGCCGAGGTGATTGACGACGAGCTGGAGAGCGTGGACGTTGTCGAGGCCGCTCAAAAAGCCCTGGAGCCTGAAGAAGTGACACCCTCGGCGGAGGACGAAGAGAGCGTTGAGGCCGACGACTTGGCCGACGAAGAGGCAGAGAGCGAGCCTGCGGACGTAACCGGGATGAAGGTGGATGAAACTCATCTTCCCGACGCGGCTGCCGAAGACGACGGGGGGACGCTGGAAGAGCTGTATTCGTTAGACGAGGTAGCCTCTGAAGATACCGGCGAAGGCGACGGTATCAGCTTCGACGACGTTGAGGCCGAAGAGAGTATTGAGGAAGAAGAAGAGCAGCTCCAGGCAGAGGACGGGCAAGAGAGCGCCGCTGCGAATATGGACGACGCCTTCAGCTTCGACGACGTTGAGGCCGAAGAGAGCATTGTAGAAGAGCAGCTCCAGACAGAGGACGGGCAAGAGAGCGCTGCTGCGGATATGGACGACGCCTTCAGCTTTGACGAGGTTGAGGCCGACACAGGGGTGCAGCCTGAGCAAACGGCTGTCGCCGCAGAAGAAGTCTTTAGCTTTGACGAGGTAGAGTCCACTATCGGCGTCGATGCCGTGCCCGCGCCTGCTGTCGCAGAGGAGACTTTCTGCTTCGACGAGGCGGAGGGGCTGGCCGGGGCGACTGCCGCAGCTGCTGATCCTGTCAGGGCCGCCACCCTGGCGCTCGAAGGGCTCGTATCCCAAGAGCTCTCCTCCGAAAAGCTGGACGCGATCATCAGAGAGACGGTTGAGCGGGTAGTGTGGGAAGTCGTCCCGCCCCTGGCTGAAAAATTGATCAGCGAGGCGATTGAAAAACTAAAAGACCCACAGTAAGCGCAGTGGCGCAACTCATGGTTGCGCTTACAACCTGCTATCCGTAAACTTGCGGGCCGCCAAACGAGATAGTCGGCAGCGGATAGTTTTACTTTGAATTTACACTTACCGGATGGAAGAAAATAACAGATGAGCTCCAACGAAAATAAACAGGGTGGTTACGACCCTTCCAAATTTGAAGAGAAGTGGTATGCGCAGTGGGAAGAAAAAGGGTACTTTAGCGCCGACCCCTCCAGCGACAAGCCCCCCTACTCCATCGTCATCCCGCCGCCCAACGTCACCGGGTCCCTGCACATGGGCCACGCGCTGAACATTACGCTTCAAGATGTGTTGATCCGCTACAAGCGCATGGACGGCTTTGAAACACTCTGGATGCCCGGCACCGACCACGCAGGCATAGCCACGCAAAACGTAGTGGAGAAGATGCTGGCCGCCGAGGGGACCAACCGCGAAGAGCTGGGCCGCGAAAAGTTCATTGAGCGCGTCTGGAAGTGGAAGAAAGAATCGGGCGGCACGATCATCCATCAGCTAAAGCGGCTGGGGGCCTCCTGCGATTGGGAACGCGAACGCTTCACCATGGACGAGGGTTTATCCAAGGCGGTGCGCGAAGTCTTCTGCAAACTCTACGAGCAGGGGCTGATCTACAAAGATGACTACATCAACAACTGGTGTCCCCGCTGCCACACGGCGATCTCGGATCTGGAGGTCGAACACGAAGACACCAAGGGCCACCTCTGGCATCTGCGCTATCCCTTCGCCGACGGCTCGGGAAACGTCGTGGTGGCCACCACCCGCCCCGAGACGATGCTGGGCGACACCGCCGTGGCCGTACACCCCGAAGACGAACGCTACAAGGGGATGCTCGGCAAAAAGATCATCCTCCCCGTCATTGGGCGCGAGATCGAGCTGATCGCCGACACCTACTGCGACCCCGCCTTTGGCACCGGCGCGGTTAAGGTAACCCCGGCACACGACCCCAACGACTTCGAGATGGGCAACCGTCACGACCTTGAGCGCATACAGGTTATCGGCGAAGACGGCACGATGACCGAGGCCGCCGGGCCCTACGCCGGGATGGACCGCTACGAGTGTCGCAAGAGCCTCGTAGCCGACCTCGAAGAAGCTGGAGTGCTGGTAAAAACCGACGAGCACGACCACTCGGTGGGCCACTGCTACCGCTGCCACACGACGATTGAGCCGCTAATCTCAAAGCAGTGGTTCGTGCGCATAAAACCGATGGCCGAGCGTGCCATAGCCGCCGTGCGCGACGGGCGCACCAAGATAGTGCCCGCCCACTGGGAGAAGACCTACTTTAACTGGATGGAGAACATCCGCGACTGGTGCATATCGCGCCAGATCTGGTGGGGTCACCGCATCCCGGCCTACACCTGCGACGAGTGCGGCGAGATGATCGTCGCTCGCACCGCCCCGGTCGAGTGCAAATGCGGTGCCAGCAAGTTCGCGCAGGAAACCGACGTCCTCGACACCTGGTTCTCCTCCGGCCTCTGGCCCATCGGCACACTTGGATGGCCGGAAAACACCCCGGAATTGCAGAAGTATTTCCCCACCGACGTTCTGATCACCGGCTTTGACATCATCTTTTTCTGGGTCGCCCGCATGCTGATGCAGGGCCTCTGGTTCCGGGAAGAGGTCCCCTTTAAAGACGTCTACATACACGCCCTTGTCCTCGACGAAAAGGGGCAGAAGATGTCCAAGTCGAAGGGCAACGTCATCGACCCGCTAAACATCATCGACAAGTTCGGGGCCGACGCCTTCCGCTTCGCCCTGGTGGCCTTTGCGGCACAGGGGCGCAACATCAAGCTCTCCGAGAACCGCATCGAAGGCTACTACCGCTTCACCAACAAGATCTGGAACGCCTCGCGTTTTACCATGATGAACCTTGAGGACTTCGACACCGCAAAGCCGCAGATACCGCTGGCCGAGCGCTCGGCAGCCGACAGGTGGATACTCACGCGCTTTCGCGACACCGCAAAGACCGTGCGCGAGAGCCTGGACGGCTATTTTTTCAACGACGCCGCCTCCGCCATCTACCAGTTCACCTGGCACGAGCTGTGCGACTGGTACGTAGAGATGGCCAAGCGCCCCCTCTACGCCTCAGCCGATCCAAAAGCCCGCCTTAGCGCGCAGCAGACGCTGATAGAAGTCTTCGACGGGCTCTTTCGCCTCATGCACCCCTTCATGCCCTTCATCAGCGAAGAGCTGTGGACTGCCCTGCCCTGGCCCGCTTATCTGGGCGAGAAACCCGTTACACTTGTCACAGCCTCCTTCCCCAAACCCGACGAGCTGGCGGGCGACGACGAGGCGCTCTACCGCGTCGAGCTGGTAAAAGAGGTGGTCGGAGCGATCCGCAACGTGCGCGGCGAGATGAACGTGCCGCCCTCGCGCCGGATCAAGGCGATAATACAGGGGCCGCAAAAAGAGTGCGGAGTGCTAAAAGAAGAGGTAGATTTTGTCGGAGCGCTCTGCGGAGCCGACGACATCAGCTTCATCGGGGCCGACGAGCCCAAACCGCCCAAGGCCGCCGCTGCCGTGGCCGCCGGGGTCGAGATATTCCTGCCGCTGGAGGGGTTGATCGATCTGGACGAGGAACGAAAGCGCCTCGCCAAAGAGATCGAGAAGCTCGATATCGAGCTTAAAAAAGTGCAGGGCAAGCTGTCCAACCCCAACTTTGTTGAGCGGGCCCCCGAAGCCGTGGTGGCGAAAGACCGCGCCAGGGCTGAAGAGATCGGGCGCGACCTTGCGAAGCTGCAAGAGGGGCTGGCCCGCATCGACGGCAACGCTTGATATGAGCTCTGAGGAGAACGATACGTGAACGATTTCCCCCTCATGGCCGCCGACCGCGTGATAATGGCGGCGCTGGAAGAAGACGTCGGCACCGGCGACATCACCACGCTCTCTACGGTGGCGTCCGACACCTGCGCCACAGCCCGGCTCGTCGCCAAGTCCCCCCTGCGCCTTGCGGGGCTCGACGGCTTTATGCGCGTCTTCGCCCTTCTCGCCCCTGGTGACGAGCTGACGTGGGAGGTCTTCAAGCGCGACGGAGACGACCTGGAGGCTGGCGAGAAGATCCTCGCCGTCAGCGGCAACGCCCGCACCCTGCTCACCGGCGAACGGGTCGCCTTGAACCTGTTGGGTAAACTCAGCAGCGTGGCTACCATCACCGCCGCGTGGTCCAGACAGCTGAAATCCACGGATACGAAATTAATCGACACGCGAAAAACGACCCCCGGCCTGCGCGCCCTGGAGAAATACGCAGTGCGCATCGGCGGCGGAGCAAACCACCGCGCGGGGCTCTTTGACGGCGTCCTGATAAAAGAGAACCACATACGGGCGGCGGGCTCCATCGCAAAAGCGGTCGCAGGCGCGCGCAGCTACGCGCCGCACACCGTCAACATCGAGGTAGAGGTTACCGACCTCGGTGAGTTGGAAGAGGCGTACAGGGCAGGCGCTAATGCGGTGCTGCTCGACAATATGGACGACGCGATGCTTGAGCGGGCCGTGCAGCGTTATGGCGGCAAGATAACGCTCGAAGCATCCGGCAACATGAGCGAAGAGCGATTGGCCGGGGTAGCCGCCACCGGAGTGGACCTGATCTCGGCGGGGGCGCTGACCCATTCGGCCCCCTGCGTCGATCTGTCGTTTCTCTTCGAGCAGGACTAACCGTCAACAACGAAACACGACCTGTAGAGGCCGGAGTATAGAGACAACATGCTAGGTTCCGATTCCATAATATCGATGGCGTTCGACGCCGGCCCTGTGGTGGGCGGCGTCCTGCTGATCCTGTTTCTCTGCTCGGTGGGCTGCTGGGCGGTGATCGTCTTCAAGTTCATCTCGCTTCGCCAGGCGATGAAGCAGTCCAACCAGTTTCTGGAGCTCTTCTGGGACGCCACCAGCTTTCGCGCGGTGCTCGATCAGGTAGAGCACCTCTCGCACAGCCCCATGGCGCGAATCTTCCAGGCCGGGTACACCGAGTGGCGAAAGAGCGAGCAAGACGAGGAAGAGCGGGCCGACAGAGACACGTCCGGCCCCGATCTGGCCCTGGTTCACGACGGGATGGAGAGCGTTGAGCGTTCACTTCGCCGCGCCGCCGAGACCGAGGGCACCCGCATGGAGTCGATGCTCATCTTCCTCGCCACCGTCGCCAGCGCCGCCCCCTTCATTGGGCTCTTTGGCACGGTGTGGGGCATAATGGAGTCGTTTCGCGACATCGGCGTCACCGGCACCGCCAACCTCGCCGTCGTGGCCCCCGGCATCTCCGAAGCGCTCATCGCCACCGCCACCGGGCTGGCCGCCGCCATCCCCGCCGTCGTGGCCTACAACTACTTCAACAACTCCATCCGCGTGCTGGCAACCGAGATGGACGCCTTCGTCACCGAATTTCTCAACGTCGTCAGCCGCAAGAGAAGTTCCGGCAAAGTCGGAAACCGTCGCAGAGGAGATCGCGGAGGGTCAGAGTGAAAAGTTCCGGTTCCTCGCGAGGGGGAGTTATCGCCGAGATAAACGTCACGCCGATGGTGGACGTCATGCTGGTACTGCTCATCATCTTCATGGTGGCCGCGCCGATGATGCAGCAGGGCGTAGATGTCAACCTGCCCCAGGTGGTCGCCACCGAGCTTCCCAGCGACCCCGACCTGCTCATCGTCTCGGTGGATCGCACCGGCAACGTCTACGTGGGCAAAACGCGAGTGGCCCTAAACACCCTCGGTGAAAAGCTGCGGGCGATCTATGGCAGAAAGGCCCGCAAAGAGGCTTACCTTCGCGCCGACAAAGACGTGCCCTACGGAGTGGTGATCGAGGTCATGGCGGCGATGAAGCTGGCAGGGGTCGAGCGGCTCGGGATGGTAACCGACCAGCTGGACGGCATTTGAACCTCGTCGGCGTAATGCGCGAGGGCAGCATGTGCGGCCCGGTACGGCAGCGGCACCAAAGTGTGGTGGAGACGCACAGATATGGCTGAACCCCGCTACTACCTGAACATGACCAGGGGCAACGGCAACGGGCAAAAGCGGTTCTACATCGCCGTGGGCGTCTCGCTGGCGGTGCACGCGCTCTTCGTCACCTACTTTCTCTTCCACAAAGGCCCCCCGGTCACGCGCAAATTCCACACCCCCATGCACATGGTCGAGCTGATCCAAAAAGCCGCGCCACAGCCGCAAGCGGCCGCAACACGCCCCAAACCCGTGGCTAAACCGACACCGAAACCCAAACCAAAAGCCAAACCGGTTCCCAAAACAAAACCGATAGTCAAGGCCAAGCCCAAACCCAAGGTCACGACGATCCCCAAAAAAGCCGCCGATCCAATCCCCCAGCGCACCGAACAGGATGTGCACGACCGCATCGCCAAGCTCCGCGAGGCCCAGGCCGAGAAAGTCGAAGAAACTACCGAGGAGCCCCAGCGCACCGAGGCCGACGTTCGTTCAAGGATCGACGCACTACGCGACAAGATGAGCGCGTCCGACCCGGCTCCGGCAACCACTGCGCCCACCACTTCTTCGGGCGTGCAGGGCGCACGCGCCAGCGGCATAAAAGGCACGCTTCAGATGCTTCGCTTTACCGCCTACAAAAATAAAGTGTGGGCACACGTAAAGACCAACTGGATCGTGCCGCCATCACTCAAGGGACGCGACCTCACGGTCATCGCCTCGGTCACCATCGACCGCGAAGGCAACATCCTGGAGCACTGGATAGAAGAGTCCTCTGGCAACTCCACCTTCGACCAGTCGGCGATACGGGCGCTCCTTCGCGCCAACCCCCTTCCGGCGGTGCCCTCGGAAATTCCCGACAGCGAGATCAAGGACGGTTTCGGCTTCGAATTCAAATAAGAGGTGAGCGATGACCAACCGTAACCGCGCTTTTATAAAACTCCTCAGCCTCCTCTGCCTCCTCACGCTCTCGGCGTGCAGCAGCCAGCCACCCCCGAAGGGCGGCTACCGTATAAACGGCTACAACTACTTCCCCATAAAATCCGCCGACGGCTTTACCCAAACTGGCATCGCCTCGTGGTACGGGAAAAAGTTTCACGGCCGCACCACCGCCAACGGCGAAAAATACGACATGTACGGGCGCACCGGCGCGCACAAAACACTCCCGTTTGGCACCGTGGTGCGCGTCACCAACCTCGCCAACGGCAGAACCGCCGACGTGCGCATAAACGACCGGGGCCCCTTTATCCACGGCAGGATAATCGACCTGACCCACACGCTGGCGGGTGAACTGGGCTTCATGGGCCAGGGCACGGCAAGAGTGCGGATCGTAGCGCTGGGAACCACCAAACCCCCACAGAGCTCTCAGCCCCGGTCACTTCAGCGCGGCAGCTTCACCTGGCAGGTAGGCTCGTTTTCTTCAAGGGAGAACGCGAAGGGGTTGGCAGCAAGGCTCCGCAACGATTTTAGCGACGCAAGAATCACCGAAGCCTACGTCAGGGGCAGCAAAGTCTACCGAGTACAGGTGGGCAACTATTCCTCCAGGGCTAAAGCAAGCGACGACGGCGCGCGCCTGGGGCAGCTCGACTTCAAGCCGTTTCTGGTAGCGTTGAATTAGACACAAAAAGGGACGGAACCCGGCAAGCTGCTTAACGCTTCATCCATACAAACCGGAGAAGGCCCGCTTTTCCAAACTTCCAGAATGGCAGCGCCAAGCACAAAGTGCTGTAGAGGTGGCGGTTCACGGCGCGATCCAGCGCCCCGTAAAAGACGTGCGTACACTGCCCTATGGGAAACCCGTCCCCCTTGCCCCGGAAGGTTTACGGGGCGTCGGCTGCAACGGATGGGCGCTTGACGGCAGGCGAGCGAGCGGTGCCAAAATTGGTAAGCGCGAGGATATTTCCAGCCAATATCAGTCCCACTCCGGCAAGTGCCGAAACACTCCACGTATAGCCTTCGAATATTGTCGAGAGACCAAGCGCCACTAGCGGAAAGAGCAGCGTGGCGTAAGCGGCTCTGCCTGCTCCGATCCTTCCAAGCAGCGTAAGGTAACAGCCAAAAGCCACGATGGAACCGAAGATGGCGAGGTAGAGCATAGAGCCGACATAAGGCAGGGTAAGCTCGAACCCGAATGTGCTCCCGCGAGCCGCCGAGAGAAGCAACATCGCTGCCGCGCCGTAGCCCATACCGTAGGCGTTGGTCTGAACCACCGGGAGGCCGCGTCGCTGATTTGACGCCGAGACGATATTGCCCAGCGAGGCCAGAAGCGTTGCCCCCAGGCAGAGCCCGAGCCCTGCCAGTCCGCTATCCCCGACATTGAACGCAGACACCTCGGGCCAGAACACCAGGACTATCCCGCAGAGCCCAAAAGCGGCCCCTGCCACGACTCTCCCCTCAAGGTGTGAGCCCAAAAACCACGCACCGTTGAGCATGTTCCAGACCACCATGGTGGAAAAAACGAGCGCCACGATGCCGCTGGTGAGGGTTAGCTCGGCCACATAGAAGAGCCAGTAGTTGAGCGCAAAGAGAAATAACCCCTGTAGCGCCATTCCAAAGTGCTCGCGCACGGTGAAACGCATGGGTAGCCGTCTCACCCCGCAATAGATCAGCAGCAGAATCGAGGCGAGAAGGAAGCGGTACCCCACCGAGACCATAGGGTCCACAACTCCGAGCTGGTATTTGATCGCCAACCAGGTGGAGCCCCATATCGCAACGGTGATCAGATAGAGCAGGTAGTTGGGCATCGTAGTGTCCTGACTAAAGCCGAAATTATTGTGATAACCGGTCGATTCTCTCGCAATCCCAACTGGAGCGGGATGCTTCGCGAACCACATCTGCGCGCGAGAGCCCGATGTCTTTGAGCATCCGCTCGTCCAGGCTGACCAGCGATTGTCGTTCACGCCGTACTCGCCAGGATTCAAGAAATTTTGCGGCGAGGCCGACAAAAAATCCACTCTTCATGGTGGGCAGTCTCCATCTTGCGATGTGTAGCTGGGCCTGTGTGCTGATCTCCATCGGTCTCCCCTTTCAGTGTGGCGCTCCTACATTGGCGTCAAGGCTGAAAAACAGAATCCTCTTTTTTTATTGATAAATCTAACGAATAGTTGTTATGGTTTGGATAACGAATGCTTATCAATAGGGGCCTGCGATGGAACTCTCCAGCGATCTGTTACGAACCTTTCTTGCCGTGGCCGACGAGGGTGGCTTCACCCGCGCCGCCGAATCGATACATCTGACCCAGGCTGCCGTATCGATGCAGGTGAAGCGGCTGGAGCAGAATGTGGGCAAGTCCCTGTTCCTACGGGAAGGGCGCAAGGTCTCGCTGACCGCCGACGGGGAAACGCTGATAAGCTACGCCCGCCGTATCCTGCTCCTTCAAAAGGAGGCGATGGGCGCACTGGCAAAACCGGAGCTCACCGGCATGGTGCGCATCGGCACCCCCGACGACTACGCCGGGTATCTGCCGCCTATCCTCATCAGGTTTTCCAAGACCCACCCAAAGGTGCAGGTGAAGGTGCTATGCCAGCCTTCAGCCGAGCTCCACGACATGATGCGCAAGGGAGAGGTTGACCTGATTCTGACAACCGCCAATTGTGGCACGCCGACTGGGCTGGGTACTGTGGCCAGAATGGAGCCGCTGGCCTGGGTCGCTTCAGCGCGCCACTGGCCCGAGCGAGAGGACCCCATCCCCTTGGCGGTCTTCTCCGACGGCTGCCCGGTAAGAGATAATGGGCTGGCGGCGCTCGAAGCGATGGGCAAACCGTACAGGATCGCTTATGCGAGCCCATCGATTGCCGGGCTGATCGCTGCGGTGGGGGCGGGGCTTGCGGTGGGGTTGCTGGCTAGCGTCAATACGCCGGACAACGCGCGAATACTTGGCCCCGAGGAGGGGTTTCCGATATTGCCGCCGGTAACGCTGGAGCTATATACGCGTTCGGGAGCGGCGGTGGGGGTGCTGGCGAGCCACTTTCTTGAGGTCTTGAGAAATCCTGAAGGCGGGTAGGAACTCCGATCCGTTCAGCAGACCTTGTCCGCATCAAAAGCGCTCATAAACGTTCGTTTTTGGAAAACACATGGCCGGAAATCCCATACCAAAGGAGCTGTTTTGAAAAAAACAGCTCCAAAACACGCCCCCTTGCAACGCGCCGTTCAAGCGCAGGCGGCGTTGAAACTTCGGGCAGGCCGGTCTCGCCTTTAAGGCTCTATCCCCTGTTATCCTTCTCCACCGCTTCGCGCAGTTGATCCAACACATCGGGCATCGCCGAGCGCACGCGGCTCCAGTTGGGTATTTGGGGGTTGCCCAGCGGGTTGTCCAAAAACTCGCGCGAAGCGCTCTCAAGCGAACGGGTGAACGCTTCGGCCATTACGTCTTCCATGTGGCGATCGTAGGTGAGGCCGTTGATGGCGGCCAGATCGTTGTACTGGCGTATGGCGTCCTGGGCGCAGCGCAGATACAGGATGCTTAGAGTGTTGAAGAACTCGCGGGAAAAGAGCGCGCCCTCCCCCGCCAGGGCGTTGAAGACCGCCAGGGCGATCTCGCGCGCCATGCGCATCAGCCCAAGCTTGGGCGCATTGATGGAGGTCTCTTGGTGCTTATGTTCATACTCGATGTCCAGATCGACCTGACAGACGCGGCGGTTGGAGTAGTTGCGATGCACTTCGGCCAGCGTACCCACCTCAAGCCCCCAATCGGCGGGGATGCGGTTTAGCCGCGCCACATCTACGTTCATGGCGAACTCGCCCGCCAGCGGATAGCGAAAGCTGTCGAGATAGGTGAGAAACGAGGTGTGGCCCAGTATCGTAATCAGCGCGCGCACAAGCGGCGTGACGAAGATGCGCGTGACGCGCCCGTGCAGGGTGTCGGTGACCCTCGCGTAGTAGCCCTTGCAAAATTCGTAGTCGAGGTCGGGGTTTACTATCGGGTAGACGAGCCGGTGCAGGAGCACCTTGCTGTAGGTCTTGATGTCGCAGTCGTGGAGCGCCACCGCCCTGACCTCGCTGTCGGCCAGCGCATAGCCGTAGGCCATCCATGCTGCTAGCCCCTTGCCGGGTTGCCCCAGGTAGAGCTTACTCTCACGCATCTGCTGCTTTAGCTCCGCGATGCGCGGGCCGTCGTTCCAGAGTATCTCTACCTCGAAGGGCAGCACCTTGAAATACTCCACGGCCTTTTTAAACTGCGCTTCATTCGCCTCGCCCAGCGACACCACCACGCGGTGAAGATAGGTGATCCCTTTAAGCTCTTCGACGATCCTCGCCAGCGCCTCGCCCTTCAGCTCGGAGTAGAGGCTGGGCAGCACCAGACAGAGGGGGCGGCTGCGCGTGTGCTCGTAAATCTCTCGTTGAAGAGCCTCTTCGTCGCGGCTGCCCAACGCGTGCAGGGTGGTGATGACTCCATTTTGAAAAAAGTCGCCCATCGTCGATCCTCCCGTCTGAGAAGTATCTCATCTCGTCCCCCCCTACAGCGCCGAATCTTCTAGCCACTCCAACACTGCGGCGTTCCAACCCACCGGCCCGACCCCGGCTACGCAGCGAAGGCCCGAAGGAGGTTTTGCAAGGTGGCCGCCCCCCGGCAGCTCTACCAGCACTCCCCGGTCGACCTCGCCGAGCATCTCCAGATCGTTCCCGCTGTCGCCAAGGGCCAGGCTCACCGCTTCGGGGAAGAGATGTTCGCGCACCCAGCGCACCGCTTTGCCCTTGTCCGAGTCGCCGGTGAGATGCCAGAAGCGCCCTCCCCTCGTCACCCGCAACCCCTCGGCGCGAGCAAGTTCGCTACATTTTTTTGCCAGCGCCCCCTCCGACGCACCATTGCCCCCACCGGCAGTGGCCCACAGGAAGGGCTCGTCAAAATCACGCCGCGCGGCTCTTGACGCATCGGCGACTGACAACCCCGTCATCTGAACGATCTGCTCATGCGACATGTCGCCAAAACCGGCCAGCGAGACACCCAGCCCCTTGGATATCCGCCCAAGCGCCGCCCTCAACTCTCCATAGGAGCTGCCCAGCGTTATCGCAGGCAGCTTGGCTATAAGCTCGGGAAAACCCGGCTCCAGCTCTTTCATCCCGCGAAGAAAGACTCCGCCGCCGTTCTCGACTATCAACGGCCCCTCGATACCCAGACGCCGCTGCCACTCCAAGAGCTCAACGCGCGTCTTGGATGAGCATAGCACAAGAGGCACCTTCCGTCTTTTGAGCGCCTCCAGCGCGGGCATCGCAGCGGTAAACTCATAGGTGTCGTGGTCGATGAGCGTGCCGTCCATGTCGGTGAAGACTACCGCCTTCACCGCTCCAGGCGAGAGGGTCGAGAGTGGGTCACTCATCATTGTGCGCTCCTGTCGGTTGAATTTTTGTCGGTCATGATTTTGTCGCTTATGCTTTTGTCGCTTATATCACCAATCGGCCTCACCTTGGCGAGGCTGGTGTATTGCCCGCCGGGCAGCGGCACAAACCCTTCAAACCCCTCGCGCAGCACCACGACGTTGTCGGGCCACCAGAGGCTGGCGTAGACGCAGTCTTCGCTCACCCGCTCCTGTATTTTCCGGTAGAGGGCCGCCCGTTTTTCCACCTCCGGCTCCATGCGGCTGGCGTCGATCCAGCCGTCCACCTGTGCCGACTCGTAGCGCCCCCTGTTGGCGCCGCCCGGCGGCATGGAGGAGGAGTGGTAGATGTAGTGGAAGATGTCGGGATCCGAGAGTCCCACCCAGCGAAGGCTCATCAGCTGAAAATCCCCCTTTTTTACGTCGGAAAAAAACGTGCCCCACTCAAAGCTCATCACCTCGACGCCGATGCCTACCTTTGCCAACTGGTCGGCGATGACCCGCGCCGACTCGTTGGCGGTCTTGTCGGTGGAGGTCTTGTAGGAGAGGGTAAAACGCACACCCGGCCCGTCGCCATCGGGGTCGGGGTACCCCGCCTCGTCAAGCAGACGCATGGCTTCTTCAGGATCGAAATCAAAGAGCGGCGCTCCGGCGGCGTAGGCCCAGTGCTCGGGGGTAAAGACCCCCGAGGCGCGCCGGGCTTGCCCCTGCATCACGTAGTTTATCAGGGGCTCGCGGTTGACCGCATGCGACACCGCGCGGCGCACCCTGACATCGGATGTAATAGGGTCTTTAAGATTGAAGCCAAGGTATTGATAGGAGGAGCCCGAGGCGCGGATGACCTTTAACCCCGCCTCGCGTTCGAGAAACTTCACCGAATAGGGGGGCACCGCATTTTGCAGAAGATCGAGCCCGCCCGACTTAATTTCCAGCATGCGCGTGGTGGCGCTTCGCACTATGCGAAACGTGATCGTGCGCAGCGCGCTCTCGCCCCCGAAGTGTTCGGGAAATACAGTCAGCCTCACCTCTTCGTCGGGCAGGTACCGGGCCAGCCTGAAGGGGCCGGTGCCGATAAGGCGATCACCCAGCTTCGGCTCGGAGGCCAGCTCTTGCGGCAATATTCCAAGGGTGAGCTGGAAGGTAAAAGAGACATAGGGCTTCGAGAGACGAAAGACCACCGTATACTCGTCGGGGGTCTCGATCGCCTCCAGCGCTTCAAGGGAACCAGCGTGGGGAGAGCCGTTTTCGCGGTTCATTATATAGCGATAGGTGGCGGCCACGTCGGAAGAATCCAGCGTGGTGCCGTCGTGAAACTTCACCCCCCGGCGAAGCGTCAGGCGGTGAACCAGCGGCTCGGGTTGCTGCCACCGCTGCGCCAGATCAAGAGCCACCGAGCCGTCGCTGGTGTGCTGCAAGAGGCCGTTAAAGATGAGCGGGATGATGCGCACGCCGTGGGCGTCGGTTGCGTAGCGCGGATCAAGGCTGGCCGGAGAGCCTTCGATGCCGACCCTGAACTCGCCCGGCTCGCGCCCGCCGCCGGAGCTACACCCTCCCAGCGCCGCGACCACGACCACCAGCACAAGCGCAACGAGCAACAGCCGCGCGCCGCTATGGGCAGCGCTGCCCCTGCGTAAAAGCACGTCCCCTCTCTGTCCGCTTTCGCTGGTCAGGGTCATCGGCTCAATCGTAATCGCCCTTCTCTTTATTGGGGACGAGGATCACCGAGACGTTGGCCTGCTCGACCACGCGGTGACTCACGCTTCCCAGCCAGACTTCCTTGAAGCCGCTCTTGCCTGTGGTGCCCATGACAATGGAGGTGCAACTGTAGTCCAGGCTGGTGTGGAGCATCTCGTGGATCGCGGTGCCTGTTTGAAGGTGGGTAAACACCTTGAAACCCGTTGCGCGCAGCTCGTCGGCCATCTCTTTCATCCGGGCGTGGTAGCTCTCTTCGGCGGCCTCCACCTCCTCGCGGCTGTGGTGTTTAAAGGCATCTTCGGTGAGGACATGGGCGATGTCCACCGTCTTGGTCGCTCCATAGAGGGATTTGACGAACTCCATGGCGTGACGCGACGCCTCGGAAAAGTCGGTGGCGAAGAGGATCGACTCGAACTTGTTGTCAACCGGCTCTTCGAGCCCGTGACGGTAGACCATCACCGGCCTCGAAGTGCGTCTTAGCACGCCCATGGTGGTGCCGCTGAGGTAGACCTCGTCCACCGGGATGTGGCGACGGCGGCCTGCGACGATCATGTCCACCTTCTCGCGGGCGGCGATCTCCAGAATCTTACCCTCAGGCGAACCGATCTCTACGACGTGGGTGCAGCGCACGCCGTGCGAACAGACGATCTCTTCCCACTCCTTAAAGCGAAGGTTCGCCTCGTCCCTCATCTCGTCGGCGAGTTCCCGGTCAAACCCGGTTAGCAGATTGTAGGCCACCTCGTCGCGGTCGATGACAAAGAGGAAGACGATCTCCTCAAGCCCTGCGCCTGTCAGAGGCATCAGGGCCTCGACGGTGGGAAGCGAGAGCTTCTCGAAGTTGGTCGGAAAGAGGATTTTCTTTATCTGCATGGTCTTACCCTCGTTAGAAATATCAGTAGCTCTGGCAATAATACTGAAAAAGATCCGGGCTCTTCACTGTAAGTCTAGCGTAAAAAGCCCGTTGGCGCATTGAGCCCTACAGGAAGAAAAAGTAGGTCACCACGACAAAGGTCGGCACCAGAAACACCAGCGAGTACTTTAAAATATAGCCAAAGAAGCTGGGCATCGCCACGCCGCCCTCTTCCGCGATGGAGCGCACCATGAAGTTGGGCGCGTTGCCGATGTAGCTGTTGGCACCCATGAAGACGGCGCCGCAGGAGATGGCCAGGAGCGTCTCGCCGTGAGTGGTCATCATGTCTCCCACGGTGGCTCCAAGGCTGCCCATGGAACCCTTGAGAAAAACCAGATAGGTCGGGGCGTTGTCTAAAAAGCTCGAAAGCAGGCCAGTAACCCAGAAGTAGTCGGTGGTGCTCTCCACCGAGTTGGCGACAAATGAGAGAGCGCCCGCTTTTCCCGCGCTCAGGATGAGGATGACGGGGGTCATCGTCACGAAAATACCCGCGAAGAGGTAGCCAACTTCCACGATAGGGAACCAGGTGAATTCGTTGCGCTCACGCAGGCTCTGCTTGGTGGTGCGCAGCGACAGGAGACCCATGACAATGAGGAAGGCGTCGCGGGCGTAGTCGGCCACGTTGCGCTCAATGCCCCATAGATGCCACTTGCCCATGTCCTTGGCGAAGATGCCGCTACAGAGCACCGAAACAATGATACCCACCAGAAAGATAAGGTTGTGCAGCCCTTCGATCTTGAATTTTTCGTCGCTCTCGGGCGGCGCGCCCTCTTCTTTTTTGTAGTAGTAGGTGTCCATGACGAAAAAGACCGTCAGCAGGATCACCGACACCAGCAACATCGGCTTAAAGAGATTGAGCGTCCAGAAGAAATCCACCCCCTGCAAAAAACCGAGAAAGAGCGGCGGGTCGCCCAGCGGCGTTAGCGCGCCGCCGATATTGCACACGAGGAATATAAAGAACACCACCTGATAGGTGCGTTGCTTTCGCCACGCGTTGGCTTTGAGGAAAGGCCGGATGAGCAACATCGCTGCGCCGGTAGTCCCCACCCAGGAAGCGATGGCTGTACCGATGACCAGAAAACCTACGTTTACCAGCGGAGAGCCCGAAAGCGAGCCGGTTACCAAAATCCCCCCGGCCACGGTATAGAGCGCCCAGAGCAAAATGATGAAGGGGATGTACTCGATGATGTAGGTGTGCAAAATGGCCTCTACCGCGTCCATTCTGTACATGACAACAAAGGGGATCGCCAGCGATAGCCCCCAGAAAGCGGAGATTTTACCAAAATGGTGGTGCCAGAAATGCGGTGCCACCAGTGGGCACAGCGCTATGGAGAGCAGTATCCCCGCAAAGGGTATCCCCAGCAGCAATCCCATATGTGAACCCAGCTCTGCCGCGCCGCTTGAAGCCAGCGCAGGTGACGCCAGCGCAACCAGCAACAACAAAAACAAGCCCCTCAAAACACGCATACCCATCGTTACTCCTTATCCAAACTATCATCCGAAACATAGGTCACGGCCTAAAATGGCCATAAACCGACAAAATCCTAGAAGAGCGCTTCAATAAACTGTGTGGCCTCGAAAGGGCGAAGGTCGTCGACCTGCTCGCCGATGCCGATGAACTTGACCGGTATCTTCAACTCGTCGCAGATGCCTACTATAACACCACCCTTGGCGGTACCGTCCAGCTTGGTCAGGACGATGGAATCGACTCCCACGGTGTCGCGAAACTGTATGGCCTGATTTATGGCGTTCTGCCCGGTGGTAGAGTCCAGCACCAGCATCACCTCGTGGGGCGCGCCCTCGACGGCGTTGCCCACTACGCGGCGAATCTTCTTCATCTCCTCCATCAGGTTGGTCTTGGTGTGCAGCCTGCCTGCGGTGTCGATAAGCACCAGATCGGCACCCCTGGCCTTTGCGGCCTCCAGGGTATCGTAGGCCACCGCAGCCGGATCAGAGCCGTGCTGGTGATGCACCACCTTCGCGCCCACCCGTTCGCCCCAGACGCAGAGCTGCTCGATCGCCGCCGCCCGAAAGGTGTCGGCGGCACCGATGATAACCTTGTGGCCTTCGCCTATGTGGCGCGCGGCTATCTTGGCTATCGTCGTAGTCTTGCCAACACCGTTGACCCCGATGACCAGCACGACATAGGGGCGGGTCTCGCCAAGGGTGAAGTGTCCCTCATCCTCAATGAGAATTTCGCCGATCCGCTTTTTCAGGTGTTGGCGAAGCGCCTCGGGGTCGGTCAGCTCTTTGCGGCTCACCCGCTCGGCCACCTCGGCCACCAGCCGCATCGTCGTGTTAACACCGATGTCGGCGGTAATCAACGCCTCTTCCAGCTCCTCCAGCGTCTTTTCGTCCACCACCTTTTTACCGAAGAGCGCCCTGTCGATCTTACCGGCGAGCGAACCACGGGTTTTACTCAGCCCACGACGCAGCCTCCCGAAGAGCCCATTCTTGCGTTCTTCTTCCGACGATTCTTCCGACGGTTCTGCCGGTACATCTTGCGCCGCTTCTTGCGACATATCCTCCGGCACTTCGCCCGGCGGTTCTTCTGCCGCCTCTTGCGGCTGTTTTTCTGCCGCCTCGTGCGACTGCTCTTCTGACGCCTCTTGCGGCGACTCCGTTACAACGTCGTCGGCCTTAGAGACCTCTTCAGCTATTTGAGTCTGCTCTGCCTGGGAGACTTTCGCTGCCGCGACTTCAGCTACCGGAGCCTCTTCACTTACAGACTCTTTTGCACCTGCTTCAACGGGGGTTTGTGCCTTGTCGTCGG
>CAXMSR010000006.1:0-1163 GCA_964195725.1 uncultured Kiloniellaceae bacterium
CCTCGTTTACCGTTTCAACGGCGGTCTTCCCGGCGTCGTCGTCGGGTGAACCGGTGTCATTTTGTGGCAGCGCGTCCACGTCTGTCAAGAGGTTGCCCTCGTGATCCTTTATCGTCTGGGTGAAGAAGGGCTCGTAGCGCATCCCCCCGGTGGCGAAGATGCCGTAGACCGAGGCCAGCTCCAGCGCCGTAACGTCAGAGGCCCCCAGCGCCATCGACAGGTCGGGGCTGATCCGGCTCGTGATGCCCGCCTTGCGAAGAAACCGGACTGCGTGGGGAATACCCATGTCTTGCAGCACCTTTATAGTCACCACGTTTCGAGACTTTATCAGCGCCTCGCGAAGGGTGGTCGCGCCGTAGAACTTCTGGCTGTAGTTGTTGGGCTTCCACTTCTCGTCCAGGTCGGCGGACTCGTAAACTATCGGCGAATCATAGACCACCGTGGCGGGGGTCATGCCGCTCTCCAGCGCTGCGGCGTAGATCAGCGGCTTGATCGCCGAGCCCGCCTGACGGCGCGCCTGCACGGCGCGGTTGAACTGGTTCTGGACGCTGTAACGGTACCCGCCCACCGACGCCAGCACCTCGCCGGTGTTGGCGTTAAGGCATACCAGGGCCCCTTCCAGCAGTGGTTTCTGGTAGAGGGTCGGGAGAAGTTTCACAGGGGGCCAGAGCACTTTCTCGACGTCCTTCACCACTTTGTCGCCCCCAAGAACCTCCTCAAGGCCCGCCATGTCGCCTGTTGGCAGCCCGGCAGCGCTCTCCAGCTTTGCAGCCAGCTTTGCAGTCCTTAGCTCTTCGCGCTCAAGCTCCCAGGCTTTAAGCTCTTCGGCAGTAAGCTCGACGGCGACAAAGCGCACCCCGACAACGTCGCCTGCAGTGAAGACGTCGCCGAGGGTTTGACCCTTCGCCAGCGTCCACTTGAGCTCGGCGACGGTGAGCTCATTGGTGAGCCCCTTGGCCAGAAGAGTGAGCGTTTCGCCGTCCACGCTCGTTATCAGCCCCTCGGCTGTCGAGCCCTCTTTTAGCGGCTTTTGCCCGTCGGGGGTTGTAAAGGCCTCCGGGAAGGGGGCTTCGAGCGGGTGGGTGGCGAGCGGCCCCCGGTAGCCCATCTTGCGATCTACGCGCTCGATGCCGTTTTTCAGTGCGCGCTGAGCGGCGCGTTGG
>CAXMSR010000006.1:1173-18595 GCA_964195725.1 uncultured Kiloniellaceae bacterium
TCGTCGTGGTGATGCTGAGTCCGCCGCCCAGGAGCAGCTCGGAGCCGTAGCGCTCGTCGAGCTCGCGCCGCACCTGCTCGGTGAAGTAGGGCGCGACCGTGTAGAAGGGGTCGTCATAGCCCGGCAGCTCTAGCGGCGAAGCCTCGGCCCGGGCCAGCGCCTCGGGCGAGAGCCACTCTTCGTCGCCCATGCGCGTCAGCACATAGGCGCGGCGGGTAAGCGCGCGCTCGGGGTGGCGGTAGGGGTCGTAGTGGCTGGGGGCTTTGGGCAGCCCGGCCAGCAGCGCCGCCTGGGCCGGCGAGAGGTCTTTGGCGTTTACGCCGAAGTAGACGCGGGCCGCAGCCTCGACGCCGTAGGCGCGATGCCCCAGGTAGATGTCATTTAAGTAGAGCGAGAGGATCTGGTCTTTGGAGAGGGCCTTTTCGATGCGAAGCGCCAGTGCCAGCTCTTTGAATTTGCGCTTGAAGGTCTTTTCCGGGGTGAGCATCAGCCGCTTGGCCACCTGCTGGGTGATGGTGGAGCCCCCCTGAACCACGCGCCCGGCGCGAAGGTTTGCCCACGCGGCGCGCAGCATCCCCATAAAATCGATTCCCCGGTGCTCGTAGAATGAGCTGTCTTCGGCGGCCAGAAACGCCAGCCGTACATGGTCGGGCAGCTCTGCCGGATCGATCTGATAGCGGTGCTCGGTCTTTAGCTCTGCCATGAGCACGCCTTCGCGGCTGTAAACGCGCGAGGTGAGAAGCGGCTTGTAGTCGTGGAGCGCCGTCACGTCGGGAAGATCCGAGGTGATAATGTAGATGCCCACGCCCAACGCCGCTGCTGCCGCGATGCTCAGAAACAGCGCTGCCAGCGCCGCTCGAATCAATAGCTTTTTCACTTCTTCTCCGAAATAAGGCCGCTAAAGCGTCCCCCGGCCCGGTGTCTGTAAACGGTTCTATGCGTACTCAGAGTTTCCTGATAATCTCTTGGCTGTGCAAGCTGGCACCCAAGCTGGACACCGACACGCGAACTTAACACATCACCACGGATATGAACAGAATGGCTGATAACGAGAAGCTCCTTATCGACGATCCTGCGCAGCCTGATGGTAGCGCCAATCGGCGCATTACAGAGGCGATGATGGCGCTTCAGCGCGCGGTGGCGGTAAGTCAATTTTACCCGAATTCCAACCCGATAATGCGAGAAGCGCTGGAGTCGGCCTTTGGCGCGTTGATAAATGTAGACGGCGACGAACGTTTCCGCGATCAGGGGGTGCAGGTTAACGCCTCCGGGCTGGCGATCACGGGCGAGCCGATCGGCGCTGACAGCCCGGCTATCGGCTACCTGGCAAGGCTCTTTTCCGGTCACCGTATAAGCCGCTTCAGGCGGAGCGGAGAGCTGACTGCCAAGGGGGTGGACGGGCTCGTCTCCATTCTGGCTATGGCCCCGGACATTATGATGAAAAAAGGGGGCGTGGCCTCTGTGTGGGCCCGCATGCAACACACCCACATCTTCGATTTCGATTTTGCCACCAACGCCAAAGACCTCGCGCCCAGACGCCGTGCGCAGCAGGGGTGGTCCAGCGACTGGGGCTCCTCCATTACCGCAGAGGGCAAAGCGATGAGGGCGCTCTCCAACCCCACGCTAGTAACCCGGCTGAAGATATTGCAGCAGCGCGGCACCCGAGAGCGTGATCTGGTCAATCTGCTCTTGCGGCTGGGCAGCACCGGGGACGCACACAGCCTGAGCGGGTTTCTGGAGCGCATCGCCAGGACTTCGCAGGAATATATGGATTCGCAGCAGTATCGCTCCAGCTTCCAGGTGGCTGTGACCCTCTATCGCGAAGGACGCAACTATCAGGCTCTGGGGCACCAGGAGGTGGCAGAGAAGCTCTTCGGAGCAGTTCGCGAGATGATGGACGGCCCCTTCCTCGGTTGGCTGACCCAAACGGTGGCTTCGGCCAAGGACCCGGAGGAGGCAGAGATAGGCGAATGTCTGCTTACACTGGTGGGCGAAGGTGTGGTGGTCTATGCGATAAACGCCCTGTCCGCCGAGCGCAGCCGCCTTGGCAGGCGGCGGCTGGTGAGCGTGCTCGTCTCCATTGGCGAGCCGTCCGTACCCTACGTCCTCAGGATGCTTGAAGACCAGCGCTGGTATGTGGTGCGCAATATGGTCTCGGTGCTGGGCGGGGTCGCCGACCCGGCGCTGCTTGGGGCGTTGACAAAATTAAAAGACGACCCCGATGTGCGTATCCAGAAAGAGGTGATCCGCGCTATGGGCAAGATCGACACCCAAGAGGCCGAGCAGAACCTGATACCTTACATCGAAGACCCTGACCCCGCAGTGCGCAGGATGGCAGTGGAGTCGTTGGCGTCGCGACGCTCAGTGGGCGCGCTGGCGCTGTTGCTAAAGACGTATAACAAGATTGCGCTGGGCGCAAGCGACTGGGACGTCAAGGTGGCGGTGATCGACGGATTGGGCAAATTCCCCGCAGGCAAAAGCGTCGAGTTTCTGGGGGCGATACTCAGTAAAAAAGTGCTGCGCAAAAAACAACGCCATGAGCGCATACAGCTGGCCGCAGTGCTGGCCCTGGGACAGATCGGCGATGTCGTCGCCAAAGAGCTCCTGGAGCGCGTCTTGATACGCCACGCCAGCCCCGACGTCAGGATGGCGGCGGGCAGGGCGCTGGCAGCCGCCGAGCGGGGGTAGCACCCGTAAAAAGGGTGGCGCATCCTTGTCGCCTGCTGGTAACACAAGCCAATAAAAAAGCCGTCCCCCATGTAGAGGACGGCTTTTTTTGTCGATGAAAATATTCCTAGTTGCCTATGACCGCCAATTTCTTCTTCGCGATCTCGGCTTGCTCGCTTCCCGGGTGCTCGTTGATGACCTTCTTCAGGAGAATGCGGGCATCCAGGTTGTCGCCGATCGCCGAGAAGGCGAAGGCCTGTTTGAGGATCGCGCTGGCGATTTTATCGCCGTCGGGGAACTTCTGCACGACCTTGTCGTATTGCACGATAGCCTGCTCGTACTGACGTTGGTCGTAGTAGATCTCGCCGATCCAGAAGTAGGCGTTGTCGGTCAGGGCGGTGTCGGGAAAGCGCCGCAGATATTCGTTAAACCCCTCGTTTGACTTTGCGTACTCACCCTGCCGATAGAGTTTGTAGGCCCTGTCGTAGAGATCTTTAGAGGACACCGGCTTGTCGGTGGGCGTTTCTGGCTGCGAGGTGACGGCCCCGACTGTCGTTGAGGCTGCGCCGGAGTTGCCAAGGGCGTTAACCCGCATCGTCAAGGCGTCCACGCGCAGAAAGAGCTCCTTCACTTCGGCTTTCAGTCCCTGAATTTCAGGGGCCGAGGGTGCGGCAGCCGAGTCTGTTCGGGAGAGGTTTTTCAAGGCGTAGTCGAACTCTTCGAGCTTGCCGCTAAGCCCCTTGCCTTCGTGATCAAGCCGCTCGACGCGGGCACCAAGCTCTGCCAGCCGCTCTCCGAGTCTGGCGTCGGAGGCGGAAGACGGCGCGGGTGCGCGCGCCTCATGTACTTCGCGCTTCAAGCGTTGGATATCCTCGGCCATCTGATCGATGCGCTGCGTTTGCGCGATACTCTGACGCGTCGCGGGCACGCAGCCCATGAGGCCTGAGAGAGCCAGTGCTGCGACGATGGCGGCGCACTTGCCTGGGAGCTTTCCGGGTAGCGTCATCTCAGGCTACTTTGCGACCTTGAACTCGGCCCGGCGGTTTTTAGCCCAGGCTTGTTCGTCGCTGCCGCTTGCCGCAGGTTCTTCTTCGCCCTTGCTGATGGTGGTGAGGCGCCCGGCATCTGCGCCAGTGTCAACCAGGAACTGCTTTACCGCGCTGGCGCGGCGCTCGCCCAGGGCGAGGTTGTATTCGGTAGTGCCGCGCTCGTCGCAGTGGCCCTCGATGATGACCTTTACGCCGGGGACAGCTTTCAGGATGGCGGCGTTCTGCTTCAGGGTGTCAGCTGCGCCGGAGGTGATCTGTGCCTTGTCGAACTCGAAATAGATGCGCGTCATTTCGCTGAGCTTGGCCTTGGCAGCTGCGCTCATCGCCTGGGCATTCTTTTGGGCAGCCGTTACTTCGCTGCTGCCGGTTTTTGAGACCGTTTCTTCGACGGGCTTGGCCACCGGTTTGGTTGCTTTGGTCGCTTCTGGTTCCTGCGTGGTTGTCTCTGCGGGGGTTGTCGTATCAACTACCTCACCGCTGCCACCGCAACCGGTAATGAGCATGATCGATACTGCCGCTGCTAGTGTTGTGGCCAGTATTTTCTGCATTTTTTCTTAACCTCCCATATTGTGGGCGTACTTTTAATATTGCGCTTTAATTTAACGTACAACAGGCCCGTGGGACCAGTAGGGTTGGTTTGCCTGCTGTCCTTCGGGCGAAATCCTCCACAGTTTATTAATACCCAATCGTAAAACGAATACGGCTTCTTTTCCATCTTTGTTTGACGTTACCGCTAAAAATCTTCCATCGGGTGACCAGCTGGGGTCGTGGGTGTCGTAGTCCCCGAAGGTTACCTGAGTGGATTTTTTCCCCTCTGGATCGACAATGTGTACCTGAAAAGCGCCCTTCTTGTCCATCGCGGTATAGGCGATCTGGCCGCCCTTTGGGGACCAGGCGGGGTCGCCGTTGTGGTTGCTGCTAAAGGTTATTCTACGTGCCCCCCCCCCGTCGGCGTCCATGACGAAGAGGTGCGGGTTGCCCTTGCGGTCGGAGACGAAGACGATTTTCTGCGAATCGGGTGACCATGTGGGGGAGACGTCGATGGAGCGGTCGGTGGTGAGGCGCTTGGCTTTGCGAGTTTTCATGTCCATCTTGTAGATGTCCATGTTGCCGTCGATGGAGGAGGTGAAGAGCATCTCGTTGCCCGTCGCGTCCTCTTGGCCGGGCATGTCCATGCCCTCGTCGCGGTAGACGTAGCGCAGCTTGCCGGTGGGGATGTGAAAGCGGCACAGATCGGGGTTGCCGCCGTAGTAGGTGGTCATGTAGATGGATTTTCCGTCGCGCGCCCAGATCGGGTTGAGGTTGAGCGACGGGTTCCTGGTGATCCAGCGCGGGTTTGAGCCGTCGACTTCGACGCTGGCGATGTTTTTGGACTTGCCGACGCGCAC
The DNA here is from genome assembly GCA_964195725.1 of uncultured Kiloniellaceae bacterium. Classification (GTDB taxonomy): domain Bacteria; phylum Desulfobacterota; class Deferrisomatia; order Deferrisomatales; family BM512; genus CAXMSR01. Next base: position 6,278 of record CAXMSR010000006.1, read on the forward strand.
TACGTAGGCGATCTCGGTGCCGAAGGGGCCCTTTTCGCCGGTGAGGTTCTCCAGAAGCGCGTTGGCGAACATGTGAGCCATCGAGCCGAGCGTTTCATCCGAGCCGCGATAGCGTTTGCCGAAGAGGAACTCGCGGCGGATTACGTCGTAGGCGTGAAACTCAACCACCAGCTCCAGCCCCGAGCGGTCCACCTGTCCCTTGATCAGAAGCTCGGCTCCAGCCGTTTGCCAACTGGAGAACGAGTCGGAGTCGGGTACCAGCGGCACCAGCTGCGGGTCTTCTAAGTAGCCCCTGGGGTCGAGCAGCTCGAACTCGCCTACTATCCTGAGGTTTCTTCGCAGTATGTCGGCGATGATCAGGTGCGGGGAGGGCTCGCCATAGGTTGGGCGGGCCTTGTCGGTTACCCGTAGCGTCGGGATCGCCACCGGCACCGGTCTGACGCCGGGCGTGTCGATGGCGATGTATATTCGCGCGTTTGCCGCCGCTGCGAAAAGTAGCAGGGTGGCGATGGCGACTAGCGCTGTGCGCAGCGGGGCAGCCAAGGAGCTATGTGCTAATGACAAGTGGGATCGATCCCTTCGACGTCTGTTGCGCCGGCATTCGGGTGGTTGCATGGCCGCCATCCCGCCAAGGGGGGCGCCAACTGGTGAAAACGCAGGGAAAACATAGTATTTTTCAGGCATTTAGTCAAGTTCTTGAAGGGGTATGGCGGGTATTTTAGAGGTAAATACAAAAAGAAGAAGGGCCGCCCGTTAAGGACGACCCTTCTTCAACAAATGGCGGGAGCGACGAGACTCGAACTCGCGACCTCCGGCGTGACAGGCCGGCGTACTAACCAACTGTACTACGCCCCCGCAAAATGGGTTCTACTTTAAAATATGGTAGGCGGAACAGGGCTTGAACCTGCGACATCCGGCTTGTAAGGCCGGCGCTCTACCAACTGAGCTACCCGCCTAGTTGATCTCAAGCCAAAAACGAGCGGCTTAAGATACCTGATCTTTCAGAGCTTTGCCAGCTTTGAATTTCGGTGCCTTGCTGGCAGCGATTGTCATCTTTTCACGCGTCTTGGGGTTGATGCCCTGACGCTCTTTACGATCGCTTACGCTGAATGTTCCAAACCCTACCAGGGTGACTTTGTCGCCCTTGGTCAACGCATCGGACACGGTGTCGGTGAATGCGTCAAGAAACCGTTTAGCTGCTGCCTTTGAGGTGTCAGCCTTTTCCGCCATTGCATTGATCAGTTCCGACTTGGTCACGGTAGTCCTCCTATCGTTTGGTGGTAAAGCGTTTGGGGGTTATAACAACCTGCTAATCTTTGTGTCAAGCTGGTTTTTACTGCATTTCTATCGATGTGGTGGCTTTTGCCGGAGGAACGTTGGTTTTAGTAGTAAAACCAAGTATTTGGTCCACACTGCGCTCGACTTTAGGGTCGGCGTGCAAAAGGGTGCCGGGATTCTCTGTTTTTAGCGCGTGAGCCAGCACCTCGTCCATGTGTCCGACGAAATTAATGTTGACAGCACTTAGGATTGAGCGCGGCAGCTCGATGTCCGGCAGGTTCTTCTCGTTCTCTTTGGGCAGGAGCACCGTTGTGATACCCCCCCTGTGCGCGGCGAGCAGTTTTTCCTTGATACCGCCGATGGGCAGCACCTTGCCGCGAAGGGTTATCTCGCCGGTCATCGCCACTTCTTTTTTTACGGGGATGCCGGTGAGCGCCGAGACGAGTGCGGTGGCCATGGTGATGCCCGCCGAGGGGCCGTCCTTGGGTATCGCACCTTCGGGGACGTGGATGTGGATGTCGATCTTCTGATAGAACTCCTTGGCCAGTCCCAGGCGCTGGCTGCGGCTGCGTACGTAGGAGACCGCCGCGCGGGCGGACTCCATCATCACGTCGCCGAGCTTGCCGGTGATGGTGAGGTTGCCCTTTCCGGGCAGGAGCACAATCTCGATCCCCAACAGCTCGCCGCCCGTCTGGGTCCACGCCAGGCCGGTGGTGTAGCCTACCTCGCTCTCCATCTCGGCCATGCCGTACGTGTACCGGGCCGCTCCCATCTCTTTTTGTACCAGGGTGGGGGTCACGCGGGTCAGCTTGCACTTTTCGCGTCCCTTGCGGACCACCGTCTTGGCGACCTTGCGACAGATCTTCGCTATGGCGCGCTCAAGGCTCCTGACACCTGCCTCGCGGGTGTAGTGGCGAATCAGCTCGGTAATGCCTGCGTCGTTAAAGTGCACCTCGTCCTCGCTCAAGCCGTTGGCTTCGAGCTGCTTGGCGATGAGGTGGCGCTTGGCGATGTTGAGTTTTTCGTGCTCGGTGTAGCTCGCTATCTCGATGATCTCCATCCGGTCTTTTAGCGGCTCCGGGATGTTTGGCATATAGTTGGCCGTGGTGATGAACATCACGTCGCTAAGGTTGTAGTCCAGATCGAGATAGTGGTCGTTGAAGGTGTCGTTCTGCTCGGGGTCGAGAACCTCCAGGAGCGCCGAAGAGGGGTCGCCCCGAAAGTCCATGCTCATCTTGTCGATCTCGTCGAGCAGGAAGACGGGGTTGTTGCTCCCCGCTTTTTTAAGCGACTGGAGGATTTTGCCGGGCATCGAGCCGATGTAGGTGCGCCGATGGCCGCGTATCTGCGCCTCGTCGCGCACGCCGCCCAGACTGAGGCGGACAAAATTGCGCCCGGTGGCGCGGGCGATCGAGCTGGCGATGCTGGTTTTGCCGACTCCGGGAGGCCCCACGAAGCAGAGGATGGGGGCCTTGGCGGTGCCCACGAGCTTTAGAACCGCCAGGTGCTCAAGGATGCGCTCTTTGGCGTCCTTTAGCCCGTAGTGGTCGTCGTTCAAGATCTTCTGCGCCTCGTCGATGCCGACCTCTTTGTCGGTGTGCTCATTCCACGGCAGATCGACGATCCAGTCAACGTAGTTTCGCACCACGGTGGCTTCGGCTGACATCGGCGACATCATCTTGAGCTTTTGCACCTCGCGCCGCGCCTTCTCCTTGATGTCGTCGGGCATGTTCTTGGCGTCTATGCGCTCCAGAAGCTCTTGCACCTCGTTTTGCTGCTCGTCGGTCTCGCCCAGCTCTTTCTGGATCGCCTTCATCTGCTCGTTGAGGTAGTACTCCTTCTGGGTCTTCTCCATCTGCTTTTTGACCCGGCGCTTGATGCGGCGCTCGATCTCCAGCACCGCTACCTCGGCCTTTATCATGTCGTAGACGAGGTGGAGGCGCTCGGTGATGTCGAGCGTCTCCAGCAGCTGCTGCTTATTGGCGGTCTTCACCGAGAGGTGCGCGGCGATGGTGTCGGAGAGCTTTCCGGGCGTGTCGATCTCGCGCACCGTGTCGATGAGATCGGAGGGGAGCTTCTGGTTGAGCTTTACGTACTCGGCGAAGCTCTCCATGACGGTGCGCATCAGCGCTTGCTCTTCAAGGGTGGCTTCGGGCGGCTCGTCTTTGAGCTCGGCTTTTGCCAGCAGATAGCTTTCCTGGGTAATGTATTCGACGATGTCGGCGCGCGTGCGGCCCTCGACCAGCACCTTCACCGTGCCGTCGGGCAGCTTTAAGAGCTGGATGATCGAGCCCACGGTGGCGACGGTGTAGATGTCTTCGGGGGTGGGGTCGACGGTGCTCGCCTCTTTTTGTGTCGCCAGCAGTATGTCGCGCCCGTCAGCCATCGCCTCTTCGAGGGCGGCGATTGATTTTTCGCGGCCCACAAATAGCGGGATGACCATGTGGGGGAATACCACAACGTCTCGTAGCGGAATCAGCGGCAGGACGCGCTGATTTTCAGTTAGATCCTGATCCATGTCTGCTTTCTTTGTCGTGCAGAGGGTGCGGGCTCGTGCGGGCGGCGTGGTTAGCCGGTGCGCTCGACGCTCTGGTCCTCGTATATGTGTATGGCGGGTTCGCCGTGCAGGATGACGTCTTCATTGACGATCACCTGCTGAACGTTCTGTTGGGAGGGGATGTCGTACATAAGGTCGAGCATCGACGTCTCCATAATGGCCCGCAGCCCGCGCGCGCCGGTCTTTCTCGCCAGCGCCTCGTGCGCCACGGCTTTCAGGGATTCGTCGGTGAAGACAAGCTCTACCCCCTCCAGGTCGAAGAGCTTTTTGTACTGTTTGATAAGGGCGTTTTTTGGCTCGGTCAGGATGCGCACCAGCGCCTCTTCGTCTAGCTCGGTCAGCGTCGAATAGATCGGCATGCGGCCGACGAACTCGGGGATCATCCCGAACTTCACGAGGTCTTCGCCGTGGAGCACGTCGAGCACGCCGCTCTCAATCTTTTGGCGTCGGGTGGTCAGCTCGGCACCGAAGCCGATCGCTTTTTTGCCGATGCGCTGCTCGATGATGTCTTCTAGCCCCACAAACGCTCCGCCGCAGAGAAAGAGGATGTTCTTCGTGTCGATCTTGATGTACTCCTGCTGGGGGTGCTTTCTGCCGCCCTTGGGGGGTACCGAGGCGATCGTGCCCTCCAGGATCTTCAAGAGTGCTTGCTGCACGCCCTCTCCCGAGACGTCGCGGGTGATCGAGGGGCCTTCGCTCTTTTTAGCTACCTTATCGATCTCGTCGATGTAGACGATGCCGGTAGAGGCCTTGTCCACGTCGTAGTCGGCGCTCTGCAAAAGATTGAGGATGATGTTCTCGACGTCTTCGCCCACGTAGCCGGCCTCGGTGAGGCTGGTGGCGTCGGCCATGGCGAAGGGGACGTTGAGAAAGCGCGCGAGGCTCTGCGCGAGAAGAGTCTTGCCCGAGCCGGTGGGCCCGATGAGCATGATGTTGGCCTTCTCCAGCTCGACGTCATCTTCCAAGACGGGAGTGTTTATGCGTTTGTAGTGGTTGTGCACCGCCACCGACAGGATCTTCTTGGCCTGCTCCTGGCCGATCACGTACTCGTCCAGGGATTCCTTGATCTCCTTGGGCTTCGGCACCTTGGAGGTGGTCGGGGTCGACTCCTCCTGCCCGTACTCCTCGGCGATGATGTCGTTGCACAGCGTTATGCACTCATCGCAGATGTAGGCGGTGGGGCCGGCGATCAGCTTTCGCACTTCTTCCTGGCCCTTTCCGCAAAAGGAGCAGTAGAGCGCGTTGGTTTTACTTTTTTTGGAACTCACGTAGATTTTGCCTCCGGGCGGGCCGATGTAAGCCGCACCCTTATAAGGGAGAAAGCAGGTGCCGGGCCGGTGGCCGGGCTTGCTACTTGTCGCCCTTGACCGCCCCTTTGTCCTGATGGCGCGTTATCACTTCGTCAATAATACCATATTTCGCCGCCTGTGCTCCATCCATGAAGAAGTCGCGGTCGGTGTCCTTGGACAGCGTCTTGACGTCGCGCCCGCTGTGGTGGGCGAGGATCGAGTTGAGCTCGCGCTTCATGCGCATGATCTCGTTGGCGTGAATCTCGATATCGCTGGCCTGGCCCTGAAAACCTCCCAGGGGCTGGTGGAGCATGATGCGCGAGTGGGGAAGCGAATACCGCTTGCCTGCGGCACCCGCCGCCAGGAGCACAGCACCCATGCTGGCGGCTTGCCCTACGCACAGCGTGCAGACGTCGGGGCGTATGTACTGCATCGTGTCGTAGATCGCCATGCCGCTGGTGACAACGCCACCCGGCGAGTTGACGTAGATGTAGATGTCGGCTTCCGGGTCTTCCGATTCGAGAAAGAGCAGCTGCGCGATGACGGCATTGGCCACCGCGTCGTCGATGGCAGAACCCAAAAAGATGATGCGGTCCTTTAAAAGACGCGAGTAGATATCGTAAGAGCGTTCTCCGCGACTTGTCTGTTCGACTACGTAGGGTATGAGCGTGCTCATTTTTAGCTCTCTCCTCGCCACTCGGCCCAGGCTGCGGTGTCCACCTCTTCAATGGTGGCGCTCTCGGTGATCTTCTCGACGGTCAGGTCTTCGCGCAGACGGCTTCTTAGTGAATCAATGTTGTCGTCCTTGTCAAAAAAGGCGCGCACCATCTCTACGGGGCGACCGTCGGCGTCGGCGATCTGCTGGATGCGTGCCTGAAGATCCTCTTCGGTGACCTCCACCGAGTTCTCTTCGGCGATGGCGTCGACCAGAAACGCCCAGCGTACGGAGCGGGTGGCCGAGGCGTGCGCCATCTCGGCGAATTTGGGGTCGTCGAGCTGCGCCTTTTCCGTATCCATGCCGCGCTGGGCATACTCGCTCTTCATGCGCTGGAGGGCCGATTCCTGCTGCTGCCCCACCAGGCATTCGGGTACCTCGAAGGGGTTGGCGCTAAGGAGCAGCTCGACGAGCTTTGCGCGGTATTCGCCCTCGATCCGTCCCTTCTGCTCATTTTCCAGCCCGGTGCGCACATAGGTCTTTAGCGCCTCGAAGTCGTCCATCTTTGCGGTATTCTGGGCAAAGTCGTCGTCGAGCGTCGGCAGCACGCTCTCTTTGATCTCGGTCACCTTCACCTCGAAGGCGGCGTCTTTTCCCGCCAGCTCGGCTGCGCCGTACTCGTCGGGGAAGGAGACGTTCACTTGGACCGTCTCGCCTGCCTTGGCACCGATGACGCCCTCTTCAAAGCCGGGGATCATGCGCCCAGAGCCTATCTGAAGGGTGTGACCCTCGCCTTTTCCGCCCTCGAACTCCTCGCCGTCGATGCGGCCTATGAAGTCGATGATCGCTATGTCGCCGTCCTGGGCGGCGTAGCCCTCGGCGGCGGGCTCGAAAGAGGCGGACTGGCGGCGAATCGATTCGAGGCGCTCTTCAAGGTCGAGGTCGGAGACGTCAACCTTCTCGCGCTTGAGCTCAAGGTCTTTGTAGCCGGTGGGGGTCACGACGGGGCGAGTCTCGACGACGGCGGTGTAGGTAAAGGAGCCGTCTTCGTTCATCTGCTGAACTTCGATGTCGCCTTCGTCTACCGGGTGTATGTCTTCGTCGCGAAGAACCTGCACGTAGGTGGAGTTGATCAGCGCGCTGACCACCTCGGAGCGGGCTTGCCCGCCAAACATGCGCTCGACGGTGGTAATGGGCGCCTTACCCTTGCGAAAGCCGGGGATGGCGGCCTTGCGGCCGATCTTTGTCAGCTCCGCCTTGTACTGTTTGGTGAAGTCGTCGGCATCCACCTCGATGGTGAGTTTGGTCTTTACCGGATTGATGGATTCCGCTTGGGCCTTCATTCATGTTCTCCTTGAAGATTGATTCGCTCTTGGCGATTTCTTTTAAAAAATGGTGCGAGAGGGGGGACTCGAACCCCCACGGTTGCCCACTGGATCCTAAATCCAGCGCGTCTGCCAATTCCGCCACCCTCGCACAAAGGTCATTTAGGTGTAGTCACCCGGACGCCGGTCGGCGTGAAAAACTCACGCCGCGCAGCTAGAAACGGAGATACGCCAATCGCAGATAGCGCCCCGCGTCCGCAGGTTCCTCTTGTGGAACCCCGGAATATAAATACCGCCGAGCCCCCTGTCAAGGTTGGTCAAGCTGTAAATGCGCCCTCGGGGATAAAGAATTTTTTATCATCGGGGGTCGGGCTTCACCCAAAAGGATGAATTAAGTGAGTATTTTACTCCAAAAATAGTTCTATTGGGTAATAGAGCTCTGCGGCAGGAAGCTATATATTTACAGGGTCTCGCTGTTGGCAGACGGAATATTATAATATTTAATTAAATAAAAGATCAATTGCAGTTAAATCGTATATATTTATTAGTAAATGTTTTTAATTGATCTCTCTTTAGTAAATAAAGCATATTGTGAGGTGTGCATCCCTGTTTAATGAGAGTTAAATTTAAATATTTTTTTAATTTAACAAAGTGAGGGGGTTCTTATAGCTGTTGGGGGAGGCCGAATTGGCAAAAAAGCTAAAGGCGCATCTTCGTGGGCGGCTTTTAACAGTACTTTAGAGGGAGACGCTCTTCGTCTCTCCCTTGAGCCCGCTCTCCAGGCGGCGCGCGACTTTTACCTGCGGTTGGCCAAGCGCGTGGGCGGCCCTGTGCTGGCGCTGGAGCCGGAGGGCTCGCTCTTTGCCGATGAGCTGGCCCGGGTGTCGCCACGGGTCGTGCGCGCGTGTCGCGCGCACGGCGGCCACGATCCGTGGCGCTTGCCCGGCGAGGGGGCGTTCAGGTTGGCGGTGGCTCCGCTGGGGGCGCTGGAAGCGGTGGGTTCTTCGGAGGAGAGGGGGCGTCTGCTCGGCGGGGTCTTCAACCTGCTTGAGCACGGGGGGGTCTTCGCCCTGGATCTCCAACTTCCTCCTGCCACGCATGGGGCCGACGGCGTCTCCCGGCTTATCGCCGAGCGCAGGGCCGGAGCTTCCAGAAAGCTCTTCTGGGAGAACAGGCGTTTCGAGACCGGGTCAGACCGCCTGGAACACCGGCTGGCGGTGGAGGAATTGGCGGGCGATGGCACGGTGAGAAAGAAACGCTACCGCTGCGTCGTGCTCTCGTTGGTGGGGCCGCAGCGGTTTGAGCGCGAGGCGGCGGCGGGCTTCGAGGCCGAGCGGCTGAGCGGGGAGAGCTTTTGTGGAGAGGCCGCAGTGGTGCAAACCGGTGGTGCCCCAGCCAAAGGCGGCCCAGTCGAAGACGCCCCGGCAGGAGGCGTTAATGCCGGCGCAACCGACGGCGTTTATGCGTCTGCGGCAGCCGCGACGTTGAGGCAGCTGTGGCTGCTCACGCGCCCGCAGCGTTGCGGCGAGGGGACGGAGTCGGCCTCTGCCTCTGCCAGGGAAGCGGTATGAATATTAGCCCGCCAAACGAGCTGATCCCCGCCGCGCTACATCTCGACCCGGCGCTTCTGGAGCGCGCTGCGGCTACGTTCGGCACCCCCCTCTACCTCTATGACCGGCAGCTGTTGCGTAGCTCTATGCGCGCGCTCGTCGAAGCGCTGCCCGCCGGGGCGAGCGTCTACTACTCGGCGAAGGCCAACCCCGCCGTGGCTATAATAAGGGAGCTGGCGGGGCTGTGTGCCGGAGTTGAGATATCGTCGCGCGGAGAGCTTTTGGCGGCGCTGGAGGCGGGGGTAGCCCCCAAGCGCTTGATCTACGTCGGCCCGGCCAAAGGCCGCGCCGAGCTTGTCTTCGCCCTGGAGACCGGGGTCGGGATTATCGTCGCCGAGTCGGCCAGGGAGGTGGCGCTCATCTTCACCCTCTCCAGAGAGCTGGGGCTTTCGGTCGAGGTGTTGTTGCGGTTAAACCCCGGCGCTGCTGGAACACGCGGCGCGCTCCGCATGGCGGGGGCCACCCAGTTCGGTATGGACCCGGCGACGGCAGAGGCCCTCTTGCGCGAATACTGCGCCGGGGACAACGGCAGGGCTGTCGGCGGGGTTTGCGGCAGGGGCAGGGGCAGGGCCGGCGCGAGGATCGTCGGCATCCACGGTTACCTGGGCACGCGGCTGCTTGACGCCGTGGAGCTGGACGCGAACCTCGGCCTCGTGCTCGACATGGCTGTAAGGCTGCAAAAGAGGTGCGGGGTTCGTTTTTCCTGCGTTGATATGGGGGGAGGCTTTGGCGTGCCCCTCTACGGGGGAGAGCGCGAGCTGGATATTTGCGGGCTCGGCGGGTTGTTGGCGGAGCGCTTTCGCCGTTATCTCGAAGCGCACCCCTGGACTGAAATATTGGCGTTTAAGGCGGGGCGCTATCCCGTAGCTCCGAGTGGCGTGCTGGTGACCCGCGTAGTGGATGTGCGGCGCACCGGCGGCAAGCTCTTTGCCCTCGTGGATGGCGGGCTCCACGTTATAGGCGGGCGCGACGGGTATCTGGGCGCACGCTGCGGGCCGTTCAGGGTCGTGCGCGAAGGCGGTTTTCTCTCTGCCGTAAATGGCGGCTCAGTGGCAGGCGCAGAGAGTGGCGCAGAGAGTGGTGCCTGTGAAGGGGGCGAGCCGCTCACCGTGTGCGGGCCGCTGTGTACCCCCTACGATCGGCTGGCGGCGGGGGTGGTGTCGCCGTGCCCGCAGGAGGGGGACCTGCTCGTCTTCTATCAGGCCGGGGCCTATGGGGCGAGTGCTAGCGCGGGGATGTTTCTAAGCAGGGGTTTTCCCGCCGAGGCCTTCGCCGATGGCGGCGAGCTAAAACTCATCTGCCGTGGATGGGGGCCGGAAGAGGCGCTCTGCGCGCAGAAAATTTAATTGTCGGGAGGTAATGGTTTGTCGGTATTGGAATCGTTATACGGTCTTGTCCGTCAGGTATTGCACGACGCTTCGCTGGCGACTGACGAGATAAAGCCGGAGTCGCGCCTGCGTGAAGACCTGGGGATGGACTCGGTGTCGCTGGTGGATTTGATGGTCGAGCTCGAAAGCCTTTTTGACATCTGGTTCGACCCGCTCGACCCGCAACTGTCCAGAGCTTTTCAGTCGGTGCAGACGCTGGCGCGCTTCGTTGAGATGAGGCAAGAGAGTGTTGGCTAGCTGATTGAAAAAAAAGGGGGGGGACGATGGAGCTGGTAGTCGCGAATCATACCGAGTACAACCGGCGCACGATGGGGGAGCTCTTCCGCCCCGTTGAACGCAGGGTGTGGGACGCCGCCGGGCTCGATCTGTCCGAGCAGGCGCTTTTGTGGCGGGGTGACGCAAAGGTGGTGTGTCTGGCGTCCGAGCCCGACCCGGCGCTGGTGGCCTTTGTGCGGCGCACGCTGGATTACCGTGCGCTCAAGGTGCGTTGGCCCGATAAGTTTTCTCCCTACACCAGCCGCAGCTTCGCCGCCGCCGAGTGCTGCTCGCAGCTGGCAGAGCTTGTAGCGGCTGGCTCGCCCTCCTTTTGCTGGGGGGCGACCCCCCAGTTTCGCCGCCTGCTAAAAAGGCTGGCGCAAAAAGGCGCGCCGCTCACCGCCCCCGACCTCCCCACGCTTCCTGCCGTTGCCGGAAAACATGGCGACAAGCTCCAGCTGACACTCGACTCCAAGGCGGGTTCGCGACGCCTGCTCTCCAAAGACTTCGACGGGCTCGGCCCCCTGCCGTTTACGCCGTGCGAGACAGCCCCGTCGCTTGAGGGTGCGGTAGCTCTTCTGGAGCGCTGCCATGAGGGCGCGGTCTTAAAGTGCGATGGCGGCGCGGGGGGCTTTAATGTGCGCGTCTTTCCCGGCGGTGGTGCCGGGATGCGCCGTGGGGCTCTTCAACGTGAACTCGATCTTCGCGCCCGCTTCGACGGCTTCTGGCGCACGCCTCCCTACCTCGTTGAAAAATTTATCGCCGTCTCGCCCTGCGGCGCGACGCTGTGCCCCACCGCCGACTGGCTGATACGCCAAGACGGCGTCCTTGAATTTCAGGGGTTGGGGGTGATGACAATAAGGGGCGGCACCCGCTATGCCGGGGTCGCGATGGGGCGCGGCGCGTTGGAAGAAGGGTTGGCAAAACACTGTGAAGAGGTGAGCCGTCGGGTGGCGGTGGGGCTGGTGTCGGTGGGCTACCGGGGGTGGTTTGACGTGGACATGGCGGTCAGCGGCGACGGCGGGGTGTGGATCACCGAGATAAACACCAGACGCACCGGCCCAGCGCATGCCATCGACGTGGGCAAGCGGCTGTGGGGAGCCCGCTGGTTTGACGAGGGCGCGGTCTGCACCGACGAGCATGTGGCGGTGGGGGACTCATGCCCCGGCGGGTTTGCGTCGCTTCGGCCCGCCTTCGAGCAGTTCAACGTCGCCCACGGGGGCGAGGGGCTTATCGCTGTGCCCACCTTCGCCACCCACTCGCTGAAGAGGACGCCCCCCTACCTGGGGGTGCTGGTCGCCGGTGGTACGGTGCAAGACGCCTCGGCGGGCCTGGCGGAGCTGAGGGAGCGGGTTCGCGGTGCCCTTTCTCATGTAGGCTGCGCCGCGCGGCAACGAGGCGCGGCCTACATGAGAAGGGGCGGTTGAAGTGACTGGCGGTACAGGGGGCAGAGGGGGCAAAGGAGCGCTGCCGCTAAAACTCAACATCGGCAACGTCGGAGAGTTCTACGAACCCAACCTCGCCCCTCTGGACGAGCGCGCCCGACGCCGTTGGCGTTCTTCGGCGCTGGCGGTGGGCGGTGCCGCGCTTTTGTGGAACCTCCCGAAGGCTGCAAGTGCTGCTGTTGCGCAGGCCACTGGCGCTGCTTGTGCCCCTGCTGTTAGTTCCGGGCACCCTGGGCGGGTGGTGGTGCTGCCCGCCCAGCTGGATGAAGGGCTGACCCTTGAGCTGGACGAGCGGCTGGGGCTGGGCGGGGTCGAGGTGGTGGTGCCCCGCCCTGTCGGGAACCTTTTGTGTGCCGACCTTCTCCGCGACGAGGGCGCGTTGGCGCGCATAGTCGAGCTGGCCCGGCTGAGTGGGGGCACGGTGGAGGTGGCCGCGTGGGGCGAGACGCCGGGGCTCTGCGCGCTGCTGGAAGAGCTGGCGCAGAGGGGACTTTGCGTCAGGGGGCCATACGGCCG